>NZ_QROG01000051.1:0-1847 GCF_003474585.1 Collinsella sp. AF39-11AT
AGCTGCTTGGTGAGCACCAGGCGGCCGAGCATGGCGAAGCCCATGGCCGGCAGGATGTTGGCGGCAACGCCGCAACCGTCGATGATGAAGGGCGGGATGAAGTCGAGCAGACCCTGAATGGCGTCGGAACCCAGATAGAAGGCGCCGCCGCACAGCAGGAAGTACTCAACGCAACCCCAAATTCCAATTCCCCAATGAACGGCGTAGATGCCTTTGAGGTTTCCCTTGAGGGCGAACTTGTCTGCCATATCGACAAACACAGGGAACAAAGCATTGGTAATGTTGCCGATCGTCAGCGAAAGGACGGCGATGGGCATGGCGAGCGCGATGGCCGTCTCGGTACCCTGACCGAGCTGAATGGCAAACGCGCAGGCGAGCACGCCGCCGACGGTTTCGTTGGGCGGTACGTAGGCGCCGATGGAGATCGAGCCCATGAACAGCAGCTCCAGGCTGGCGCCAACGGCAAGGCCGGTCTGCAGGTCCCCCAGCACCAGGCCCACGAGCGGGCACAGGACGATGGGGCGGAACGCGTAGAGGGTGCCGAGCTGGTAGTCGAGGCATCCAAACGCTCCGACTAAGCCGACGAGGATTGCTTGGACAAGCATAATTCCTCCCAATAAGGAATATCGAACCGTCGTCACTCCCGTCGCGCGCGTTGCTGATATCAATTCCGGGAGTTCGATCACACGGCTCGAAGTGTACCTGGTGTGCTGCTAACACCCATGCCAGGTACAAATGATTTGATACCAATTATAGGTATGCAAGTCCTTACTATTTAATACCACTCGCTCAGCGGGGTGTTTTTTACCGTAAACGGCAAACGTATCCCATCAGGCATGTTCCTTGTTTCGATGGCGGACAAGCGCCACCAGAAAGCCATCGCCAAAGGCATCGGATGCCAAGTTGGCCACAATCACCAAAACGATAATCGACGCACCCAAAAACTCATTCCAGTGAAAGACCTCGCCAAAGAGGAGCGCCGACCAGCAGGGAGCGAGCACGACCTCGCTCATGCAGACCAAGTTGGCCGCAAACGCGTTGGTGCGCGCAATCCCCTTGGCATACAGCACGCTCGCAAGACCACTGCAAAAAAGGCCATGCACCAGCATGAGCCCCCACTCAAATGGTCTCACGGAGTCTAGGGCACCAGCAAAATAGACGATCGGCAGCATCGAGATACCGCAGGAGATGAGCGAGGACACCATGGGCGACGCATCGGCGCGAGAGTTCAAAAAGAAACACAGCCCAAAGGTGGCGCCCGAAATGACGGCAAGCAGGTTGCCGAGCATGCCCTCGGGACTCAAATCACCCAAAAAGAAAAGTCCCATACCCGTAAAAGCGACCACCACGGAGGCAATCTTCGCAGGCGAAGGCAGCGTGTGAGTTGCGAGCGATTGATACACGATAACGAAAATCATCGAGGTGTACTGCAAAACGATTGCGTTACCGACCGTCGTGAGCTGGTTGGCAAAGTTAAACGTAGTGCCCGTCACGAAGTTGCAGACGGCCACAAGGGCAATAAGACGGCTGACGCGGAGGACAGGCCTGCCGACGAGCAGGATAAAGAGTGCCATAAATATTGCCGTGACGGCACCGATCAAAAGAGCTGACTGCGAATTGGCGTGAACGAGGATGCCGATAAAGCTCCACAAGAGCGCCGTGCCAAATAGATACATCGCCCCGCTCACGCCATTGTCGGGTGGATTGTCAGATCGAATCACGAAGCACCTCCAGCTAGCTTTCGGTAATAAAAAACGGCGACCGCAATGGGTCGCCGTTTCCCTTGGGGGCAGATAATAGGCCGGGCCCTTACGCCAGCACGCCGAAGAACGCGCCGACGATGCCCA
>NZ_QROG01000052.1:0-454 GCF_003474585.1 Collinsella sp. AF39-11AT
GAGGCTTCGGTAGTTTGTGTGACAAGGGGCTAGCCTAGGCAGCAACGCTCTTCGCTCCCTTCACGCCCTTCTTCCTCGCCTTCACCGGGCGACCCGGGAGCTGGGGCTGGCAGTCGCCGCACCTGAGCATGAGCAGGGCCACGAGGTTGTCGGTGTTGCGGAAGCCGTAGCCCATCCTCACCGTCACCTTGATCTTGTTGTTGATGGCCTCTACGCGCCCGTTGCTGATGCCGAGCTCGACTGCGGCGATGATGTCGTCGCGCCGGCGGCGCACCTTCTTCTCCACGGCGACGACCTTGGCGATCTTGCAGTAGGCGGCCCTGTGCATCCAGTCGTCGAGCAGCTCGGCGGCCTCGGAGCCGTCGGCTGCCCGGAAGACGGCCCGCAGGTCCTCCTTGAGCTCCCAGGCCCTGACCAGCCGCGAGCCGGCCCTCTTCTTGAGCGCCTCGAGCCT
>NZ_QROG01000052.1:464-1606 GCF_003474585.1 Collinsella sp. AF39-11AT
GCCGGCCCTCTTCTTGAGCGCCTCGAGCCTCGCCCTCTGGCCGTCGGTGAGGTCCTCGGGGTTCTTCACGAGCGCGTAGCGGCTGCCCTTGATGGAGGCCGCCTCCTCCTCGAGCGCCCTGACCTCCTCGGGCGGCAGCTCGCCTTTGGCAGGCCTGCCGCGCTTGCCCTCGGGCCTGGGCCTGGCGGCCCTGGCGGCGGCCCTGGCGGCGTTCCACTCCTCGCAGCGCACGGCGTCGAGCGCGTCGTTCATCCACTGGACCACGTGGAAGGGGTCCATGACCCACCTCGCGTTGGGGCAGCGGCGCTTGACCAGCTGCCTTATCCACCTCGCGCCGTCGGCGGTCACCACCTCTATGGCGCGCCTCTGCTCGCGCGTGAGCTCGTCGAGGAACAGGTTGAGCACGTCCTTGCCGGTGCCCTCGTGCGCCCAGATGAGGCAGCCGCGGTCGTGGTCGACGACCACCGTGACGTACTTGTGGCCCTTCTTGTACGACGTCTCGTCGATGCCGATGCGGCGCACGCCGTCGAACCTCGAGGCGCCGCGCGCGGCCTCCAGCTCGGCGTAGACGCGCCTGCACACGCCGCCCACGCTGTGCCACTCGACGCGGGCGAGCTCGGAGACCGCCGAGGCGGTGCAGCGGACCGCCAGCCACGCCACCCAGTCCTCGAAGTCGCGCGTGAAGCGCGCCCCGTGCCGCGCCCAGGGGACGGCCTCGGTGCGCACGCCGTGCTCCGGGCAGCGCACCCTGCAGGGCGCGTACTCCAGGTAGCAGGCCGAGCGCGCCAGGTCCATCGCCCTCCACAGCCTGGGGGCCCCGCGGTTCGCCATGTCGTAGAAGTCGCAGGCCCTGCCGCATACGGGGCAGCGGCGCTGCTCGCGCTTGTAGGGCCGGACGCTCACGACGATGCGCTCGGCCTCGATGCGCGCGCCCAGGACGACCGTGCGGGCCAGACCGAGGGCGAGAAGTAGTAGACTCTTCATGCGTCACACCTCTTCGGTTGTCTGAATTTGGCTTAGCAATCATAGGCGGATGACGCGGAAACGGCCCCTCCCGGGGCCGTTTCAGTTCCAGATCGTTGTTTTCGCCCGCTGAGCTGGGCCTATGCCGGAATCTCTCCCACAGAAACCACCGAAGAGCC
>NZ_QROG01000053.1:0-1543 GCF_003474585.1 Collinsella sp. AF39-11AT
CCCGCTCGCTCATATGACCCAATCCACTGTCAAGGGCCACAATGGCCCCGCCGACCGCTTGCAATCGGTCGGCGGGGCCTGCCGTTAAACCCGTCCCGGTCCGCCCCCGGCATGTCATCGACGCCTTCGGCTCAGTCTCATATCCGCGGATACCGCTCCGGCGGCCCGCAATCCTCTCCTTCGGCGGGGTTCCCCTAGTCTGTCTTCGCGCATGCGGCGGCCGCCGCGCGCACAGCGAGAACGGGGGTGTCCCCGAAGGCCGCCCGGCTCGCCGGGACGGGGGCTTATGTCTATTCCGCGCCCTCCCGGCACATCGCGCCGAGGGCCCACAGCCACCTCACGAGCTCGGCCGCGGTGGCCGCGTTCGCCTTCGCCTGCGGCATCCCGCGGGCGATCATCTCCTCGCGGCGGCGCAGGAGCCTCTCGGACCCCTTCCTCCCGTGCATCCTTATCTCGAGGGGCACGCCGGAGCCCTTGGGCATCAGCTTCGGCTGGTGGCCGGCCTGGGCGTAGCACCAGGACCCCTCGACAGCCAGCTTCCTGACGAGCGCGTTGCCGGCCCCGCTGATCCCGCCGAGGCGCACGGAGTCCGCGCTCGACCTCTGCTTCGGGGCGAGGCCGAAGTAGGCCGTCACCTGCCTGCCGGAGCGGAACCTCGAGAAGTCGCCGACCTCGGACGCGAAGGCGGCGGCGAGCGCGAACCCGCACCCCTTGATCGACTGGAGCGCCTCGACCTCGGCCGAGAGGGGGCCCGCCGCGACGGCGGCCCTGTATTCGGCGAGGAGGGCCCCCCTCGTCTCGTCGGCCGCCTCGACCTCGTTCCTCAGCGCCGCAAGCGCCCGGATGCCTCCGTCGTCGGCGGGGTGTATGCCGTCGAGCCACCTGAGGAAGCCGTACGTCCAGTACTTCCGGGGGTTGCCGGCCGGCGTCGTGCCGCCGTAGACATAGCCGCGGCGGGCTAGGAACGCCAGGAGCCGCTGCTTCGCCGCCGCGAGCCTCGCGGTCGCGGCGTCGTGGGCGGCGGCGAGGTCCCTGAGCCCCTCGATCTCGGGGGACGGCACCCATACCGGGGTGACGTCGTGCGACAGTATCGCCTTGGCCATCCTGGCCGCGTCGTTGCGGTCGTTCTTGGACGAGAGGTCGGCAGCCGACCTCGGGACCTTGGAGACGGCCGCGACGACGCAGTCGACGCCGAGCCCGGAGAGCTCCCTTTGCGGGGCGAAGCCGAGGTAGCCGCTCTCGTAGGCGGCGAGCGACGGGCCGGGGAAGCCCGACATCCACTCCGCGACCTCGCCCCAGGGGTTGCCGCGGAACCTCCTCGTCACGGCCTCGCCCGTCTCCGCGTCGAGCGCGCAGACGGTGGTGGACCTGAGGTGTACGTCCATTCCGAAGGCGGTAGAATATCTAGGCACGGGAGCCTCCCAACCTCGTTGCGGCGCGGCTGCGCCTCTGGCACTTCAACAACATTGTCGCAGCCCCGACCCGCGGTCACGAGCGGGGGCTCCTGTCGTTTCCGTGCCCCTGGATTGGGTCATAGTGTCTG
>NZ_QROG01000054.1:0-1267 GCF_003474585.1 Collinsella sp. AF39-11AT
CTTAGAGGTCCTCGCGCCAGAAGGGCATGCTCATGCAGCGCGGGCCGCCGCGGCCGCGGGAGAGCTCGGCGGAGGGCACGACGAGAAGGTCCAGGCCCTCCTTGTACAGCACGTCGTTGGTGACGGTGTTGCGCGCGTAGACGCAGATCTTGCCGGGCTCGACGCACAGGGTGTTGGAGCCGTCGTTCCACTGCTCGCGGGAGGCCGCGATCGGGTCGCCGCCGCCGCAGGGGATCAGCTTGACCTGGTCGACGCCGGTGGCGTCCTCCAGGACGTGCTCGAGGGTGTCCTCGATCAGGCGGATGTTCACGTCGCCCGGGTTCTTGCCGGCGGTCAGCTCGTAGACGCGCAGGGTGCCCATGATGGCGGGGTGGATCGTGAACTTATCGACGTCGATCTGGGTGAAGACCGTGTCGAGGTGCATGAAGGCGCGGGAGACCGGGATGTCGAAGGCCAGGATGCGCTCGACCTTGGAGTCGGAGTTCCAGAAGATGTTCTGGGCCATGACGTCGATGGCGGCCGCCTGGGTGCGCTGGGAGATGCCGACGGCGAGGGTCTTCTCGTTGATGTTCAGCACGTCGCCGCCCTCGGTGTGGAACTGGCAGTCGCGGCGGAAGTACAGGGAGACGTCCTTGTAGTCGGGGTGGTACTTGAAGACGTACTTGCCGTACAGGGTCTCGCGGTTGCGGGTGACCGAGTACATGCGGTTGAGGTTGACGCCCTCGCCGACGACCGCGAACGGGTCGCGGGTGAAGTAGAGGTTGGGCATCGGGTCGATGATCAGGTCGGACTCGGACTCGGAGTTGACCAGGGAGTCGAGGGTCGTGGACGCCGTGAGGGGCATGTCGATCTCGGCCTTGGTCATGCCGGCCATGGTCTTCTTGACGAACTCGAGGTTGTCCTCGATGGAGTCCAGCTTCTCGCGGACGATCTGCGGCATCTGCTGGCCGCGGATGCCTGCCTCGGCGATGTACTGGTCGGTGAACTCGGCGCGGGCGCCGGGGACCTGGTCGAACACCTCTGCGACGAGGTTCTCGAGGTAGAGCACCTCCACGCCCTGGTCCTTAAGGATCTGGGCGAAGGTGTCGTGCTCCTGCTGCGCGACCTCCAGGAACGGGACGTCGTCGAACAGGAGTCGCTCGAGCTCGTCGGGCGGCAGGTTGAGGAGCTCGTCGCCGGGACGGTGCAGGCAGACCTTCCTGAGCTTGCCGATCTCGGAAGGCACGTGCAGACCTTTCGTCATGGCCTCCTACCTTTCTTTCGGGCC
>NZ_QROG01000055.1:0-1211 GCF_003474585.1 Collinsella sp. AF39-11AT
GCGGCGGGCTGGCGGAGCATGCGGCGGCGGCATGGGGGCACCGGCCTTCATAGCCTCTCCACCTGCGGAAACGATGCGACGGCCAGGTGCCGGGAGCTATTCCCGCGTTGCGCTAGCTGCGGAAACGCGGGGCCCGTTCAGGCTGTTGCGTTGAGATTGAAAATCAACCTTTACAAAAGCGACTCATAGAATTATTTCCTCCCGTTAAATAATAGATAACTATTAAAAATAGACAATACTTGCTCATAAGTAATGGTACTTAAATTGTTTACTTTGGCGTGTTTCATTGCTTGATGAAACTGATTTTTAGTAAACAGTTGACGATATTCTCGATTGACCCATTTTGAAACAAAGTACGTATATAGCTTCCAATATTTATCTGGAACATCTGTGGTATGGCGGGTAAGTTTTATTAAGACACTGTTTACTTTTGGTTTAGGATGAAAGCATTCCGCTGGCAGCTTAAGCAATTGCTGAATCGAGACTTGAGTGTGCAAGAGCAACCCTAGTGTTCGGTGAATATCCAAGGTACGCTTGTAGAATCCTTCTTCAACAATCAGATAGATGTCAGACGCACGGCTTTCAAAAACCACTTTTTTAATAATTTGTGTGCTTAAATGGTAAGGAATATTCCCAACAATTTTATACCTCTGTTTGTTAGGGAATTGAAACTGTAGAATATCTTGGTGAATTAAAGTGACACGAGTATTCAGTTTTAATTTTTCTGACGATAAGTTGAATAGATGACTGTCTAATTCAATAGACGTTACCTGTTTACTTATTTTAGCCAGTTTCGTCGTTAAATGCCCTTTACCTGTTCCAATTTCGTAAACGGTATCGGTTTCTTTTAAATTCAATTGTTTTATTATTTGGTTGAGTACTTTTTCACTCGTTAAAAAGTTTTGAGAATATTTTATATTTTTGTTCATGTAATCTCTCCTGAAGTGATTACATCTATAAACAAATACAGAAGTTAAACGATTTGTTTGTAATTTTAGTTATCTGTTTAAAAAGTCATAAGATTAGTCACTGGTAGGAATTAATCTAACGTATTTATTTATCTGCGTAATCACTGTTTTTAGTCTGTTTCAAAACAGTAGATGTTTTATCTACATTATGCATTTGGAATACCAACATGACGAATCCCTCCTTCTTAATTACAAATTTTTAGGCTCTTCGGTGGTTTCTGTGGGAGAGATTCCGGCATAGGC
>NZ_QROG01000056.1:0-1143 GCF_003474585.1 Collinsella sp. AF39-11AT
AAGAACGTCCATTACAGTCGAAATTGTCAGCCCGGGACCGTCTCGGGCTACGATTGAGGCGCGCCCAGAACGGGCCGCCGACCGGGCGCCCGCGCACGGCCGAACGTCCCTGCCCCCGAGAGGGCCCGTTGGGTGCTGCCGGCGCGGGACGCGCCGCCCCCGACGGCTGATAGGAAAGTGCCGGGCAGGCGCCGCGGCTGGTAATGTGAGTGCCGAGGGGGAGGCCATCCGGTCGAACGACTACCGGAAGGATACCACCGTGAAAGCGCCATCCACCAGGCCCGCGGCCGTGCTCGGCCTGGACGTCGGCAAGTCATCGCACTGGGCCCGCCTGGTCGACCGCGACGGGGAGGTGCTGGCCAGCGCCCCCGTCCGCAACAGGGAGGCCGAGCTCGACGCGCTGTTCGCCTCCGCGCCCGCCGGCACGCTCGTCGTCGTCGACCAGTTCCGCAACATAGGGTCCCTCGCCGTGAGGCGGGCCCGCGCCGCGGGGCTCGGGGTCGCCCACCTGCCCGGGCTCGCCGCCAGCCGCGCCGCCGGCCTGTTCGCCGGCGAGGCCAAGACCGACGAGCGCGACGCCGAGGTGATCGCGCGGACCGCCCTGGGCGTGCCGGACTCCCTGTCGGGGGTCCCGGGCCGCGGCGAGGCCCTCGAGGCCGCCCGCGCCCTCTCCTCCCAGCGCGACCACGTCGTCGCCTGCGCGACCAGGGACAAGAACCGCCTGCGCGCGGTGCTGCTCGAGTCCTGCCCGGCCCTCGAGGCCGCGGTCGACCTGTCGGACCGGCGGTGGCTGGAGCTGCTCGCCGGGTTCGGCGGGGCGTGGGGGATCGCCCGCTCCGGGGCCGCCGGGGAGGCCGCGGCCGCCTCCACCGCGCCCCCGCCGGCGCTCGTCGAGGCCGAGAACAGGCAGGTCAGGTTCCTGGCCGCCCGGATATCGGAGGCCCTCGACGAGGCCGGGGCCCTCGAGGCCGAGACGGCGGCGCTGCTCGAGGGCGACGAGACCTACGCGTGCCTGCTCACCGTGCCCGGCATCGGCCCGAGGACCGCGGCGCAGCTCGCGGTGTCGGTCGACATCGCGAGGTTCCCGGACCACGACCACCTGGCCTCGTACTGCGGCATAGCCCCGAGGGTGAGGAGCTCCGG
>NZ_QROG01000057.1:0-1101 GCF_003474585.1 Collinsella sp. AF39-11AT
AGGCCGGTGCCCCCATGCCGCCGCCGCATGCTCCGCCAGCCCGCCGCGCAGCCGTTCCGGACTCAGCGCAACGGGCCCTCCGGCCCATGTCCCGGCCCGCCGCCTATCCCGCCAGCGGCCCCTCGCCCCTCGCGGCCCTGGCCCTGTCGATGCAGCCGGGCGTGAGGTCGAGCTCGCCGGGCGCCAGCTCCTCTATCCCGAACGCGTCCATGAGGGCGGAGGCGTCCTCCCCGAGGGCCATCCGCAGCACGCGCGCCGGCGTCAGGAACCCGAGCGCCCCCCTCGGCTCGGAGTTCACCTGCGACATGAGCAGCGCGCAGTCCGCCGCCGTCAGCCGGTCGAACCTGGCCCCGGCGCCCTTGGGCAGCAGCTTCCTGATCTCGACGTGGTTCTTCTCGCACGCGCCCTTCTGCTGGCTCTGCCGGGGGTCGCAGTAGAAGAGCCTGGTCTCGCCGTCCCGCTCGCCGATCAGCGCCGCGATGGCGCCCTCGTCGGCGAACTCGCTCCCGTTGTCGGTGAGCACGGCGCCGAAGGCGCGCCTCGCGCCGTCCTCGCCGAGGACCCCGCGCAGGGAGGAGAGCGCCGCCAGGACCGAGGCGCACGTGCCGTCCGGCAGCGGCAGGGCCAGCTGGAAGCGGCTCGGGCGGTGCAGGAGCGTGAGGAGCCTGGCGGAGTCGCCCCTGGCGCCCTCGACGGTGTCCATCTCCCAGGCCGCGGCGCAGGCGTCCTCGCCGAGCGCGAGGAACGACGCGTGCGACCTGCGCGCCGAGTGCGACGTCGCCCTCCCCGGGGCCCGGCGCGACCTCGGCCTGTAGCCGACCTTGCGCCTGAGCTCCATGTTCGTCATGCCGTCGTAGCCGGCGTCCACCCACCTGTAGACGGTGGAGGCGCTGAGCCCGGGGGTCGCCGCCGCTATCTGCTGCGGGGAGAGCCCGCGCGCGAGCCCGTCCCTGATGGCCGCGAGCTTGGCGGCGGCGCCCTCCTCGGTCTCGTCGATCCCGGACCTGCTCGCCGAGAGCTCGGCGTCGGCCGCCTCCTGCGCCCTCCTTGCGCTGTAGAACACCCTGGGCCTCCTCGAGCAGCCGTAGCCCCTCCTGTGCG
>NZ_QROG01000058.1:0-916 GCF_003474585.1 Collinsella sp. AF39-11AT
ATCTTCATCCGGCCTGTCATTATTAATCTAACGATGCTTTGGGAAATGTAGGTGCTTCTAAATGTACTGTCGACTTCTTCTCAAACTAATCCTAAGAGACAGGGCCGTATGGATCTCTACGCTCGTTCTTGCCGCAGCCTTCTCCATCCCCATTGCGTTCAATTCACCCATTTACGGACCCTTCTTTATGAAGCAGGGCATGCAGAGCTTTGTCGACGCATTCAATACGCGCGCGCCCCAGGCCAGCGGCACAGACCTATCTCCAGAGCAGCAAAATGACGCGGAGCTTGCAAGATACGCGAACGCCGCCCTTGCCGCTCAAACCGACGCCGCCTTTCTCGATTCTGCCGAGAGCTACTACGCGCTCATGGGCGAAGGCTTCCAATCCGGGTCCATCGTGGGAGACCAAGAGACCAATGACGCAGCGCTCGCATATTGCCGTGCCCTGAGCAGCTCCGGCATCACGGATATCCCGGCCTCCGCAAACGACCTGCCATTCCTTTCCTT
The DNA here is from genome assembly GCF_003474585.1 of Collinsella sp. AF39-11AT. NCBI lineage: Bacteria > Bacillati > Actinomycetota > Coriobacteriia > Coriobacteriales > Coriobacteriaceae > Collinsella > Collinsella sp. AF39-11AT. Next base: position 508 of record NZ_QROG01000058.1, read on the forward strand.
CCTGCCTTACGCCGTTGCCACGGCGCCGTCTTTCCTTCCCTTCATCCCCTTCCTTCTCTCGTCGATACTCGTGCTCGGCGCCACAAGGCCCGGGACCCTGGCGGCAAAGGCGCCCGTGCCCAAATTCCGGCGCCTTATTCAGATCGTGTTTTCGATAATCGTCGCGGGGACCGCGATGCTCCTCGCCGGCCTCGCACCCGGGGGGCATTTACGCCTTGGTCCTAAACGGCTTCGGGCAAATTGGGTACCCGATCGCCTTCTTCCATGACGGCGCGCTTACCACCACGACCGCGGGAAACGTCTTCACAGCCCTGCTTCTCGCGCTGCTTGCGGGCGGAACCTTGATATCCGTTTGCTCCGCCGTCCTATCGACCGCAACGAGGCGCGTCCTCGCGGGCCCCCTTACCTC
>NZ_QROG01000059.1:0-805 GCF_003474585.1 Collinsella sp. AF39-11AT
CTCGCCTCCGGCTGGCTCAACCTGAACGGTACGTGGTACTGGCTCGACCCCTCGACGCGCGCCATGGCAACGGGCCTGCACGCATGCAACGGCTCTGCGTACTGGTTCAACGCCTCCGGAGCGATGGCGACCGGATGGTTGCTTGACAGCGGAACCTGGTACTACGCGACGGGCTCCGGCGCGCTGGCCTCCGGCTGGGCCTACCTCGGCGGCGCCTGGTACTGGCTTGACCCCTCGACGCACGCTATGACTACGGGTGTTCAAGAAATCGATGGGGTGCAATACTCTTTTGCTAGTAATGGCGCTTGGCTCGGCTAGCAACTCTTCTTTAATTGCTTTTTTCTAATTACATATTGCTCTAAGCTATCCATTTGTAGACTATGTTCATATAAAAATTGGTTACTACTGGGGGCTGCGCATGGCAAGGAAAAAGCGAATATCATTAATCCTAATCATTCTTTCAACTCTACTGCTCGCTGGGCCCGGTGTGGTTGATATCGCGAACGCAGAATCCATAAGCTCCTCCATCCCTACTGATTTTGAGCAGCAATCTGTCTCCTCGACTCTAAATCCTTCCGATTCAATCAATGATGGGTCTGCTCAAGAATCCGTTAAATGTAATCTGGATTGGAATTCGTTTGCCGGGAACTGGTTCTATGTGGATTCAGTTAATCCGGTCTCGCTGCATTCTGGCTGGCTCTATACCAATGGGGCCTGGTATTGGCTCGACCCCTCGACGCATGCCATGGTGACGGGCTTTCACGAGTGCAACGGCTCCCTGTACTGGTTTAATTCGTCCGGCGCC
>NZ_QROG01000006.1:0-109120 GCF_003474585.1 Collinsella sp. AF39-11AT
GTTGCTGCCTAGGCTAGCCCCTTGTCACACAAACTACCGAAGCCTCTAAAATGTTTGGCTGCAAAACGGATTATAAGCTCGGTGGGCTTTTAAAAAGCGCTGCTCATGCGCTGAGGAGCACGTCGCGCCGTGCGTATAATAAGGCGGGTAACGCCAAAAAAACGAGGCTCTGAGGGGATACCATGTCTCAAGAAACCATCCGCGCGGCCGAGCGTGCCGCGGGACAGGTGAACACCATGTCGACGTATGATCCGGACTCCGACCAGCTGCATGAGGAATGTGGCATTTTCGGCGTATGGGCGCCCGATCGCGACGTGGCTCGACTGACGTACTTTGGCCTGCGTGCACTGCAGCACCGTGGCCAGGAATCGGCGGGAATCGCCGTGGGTGACGGCGGCACGGTTATGGTCCGCAAGGATCTGGGCCTGCTCGACCGCGTGTTCTCCAATGCCGACCTGTCGACGCTCTCCGGCCAGCTGGCCGTGGGTCATGTGCGCTACGGCACCGCCGGCGCCAAGAGCTGGGAGGCCTCTCAGCCGCACCTCTCTACCATCAACAGCGTCATTATCGCGCTTGCTCACAACGGCACCCTCGTCAACACCGACGAGCTGCGCCGCCAGCTGATCGAGCTGGGCGTGCCATTCCTCTCCAATTCGGATTCCGAGGTCGCGACCAAACTCATCGGCTACTTTACCCAGCGTACGGGCCATCTGCGCGAGGGCATTCGCAAGACCATGGAGCTCGTGCGCGGCGGCTACGCCATGACGCTCATCAACGAGCAAGCGCTCTACGCATTCCGCGATCCACACGGCATTCGCCCGCTCGTGCTGGGCAAGCTGGTGGACGAGGGTCTGGACCAGGCCGATGCCGCAGCCGTTTCGCAGCTGCCGTCGCAGGACGGCGCCACGACGGTCGACTCCGCCGTCCGTGTCACGCGCGCCGGCGGCTGGGTCGTTGCTTCCGAGACCTGCGCACTCGACATCGTGGGTGCCGAGTACGTCCGTGACGTCCGTCCCGGCGAGATCTTGCGCATCAGCGCCGAGGGTCTGGTATCCGAGCAGGGCGTGCCTGCAGCCGAAGAGCCCGCCAACTGCATCTTTGAGCAGGTCTACTTTGCCCGCCCCGACTCCATCATGAACGGCAAGAGCGTCTATGCCTGCCGTTACGACATGGGTCGCCAGCTGGCACACGAGGAGCCCGTCGAGGCCGACCTGGTCATCGGCGTGCCCGACTCCGGCCTGCCGCCCGCGGAGGGGTATTCGCACGAGAGCGGTATTCCCTTTGGCGAGGGCCTTATCAAGAACCGCTACGTGGGCCGTACGTTTATCGAGCCTACGCAGGAGTTGCGCGCCATGGGCGTGCGTATGAAACTCAACCCGCTGCGCGACAATATCGAGGGCAAGCGCCTGGTCGTCATCGACGACTCCATCGTGCGCGGCACCACCATGGTGCAGCTCGTCAAGATGCTGCGCAACGCCGGCGCCAAGGAGATTCACATCCGCATCAACTCGCCCGAGGTCATTTGGCCGTGCTTCTACGGTATCGATACCGACGTGCAGTCGCAGCTTATCAGCGCCAACAAGACGGTCGACGAGATTTGCGAGTATATCGGCGCCGATTCGCTGGCCTTCCTTTCGGTCGAGGGCCTGCTTAAGGTCATGCCCAAGGGCGGCTACTGCGACGCGTGCTTTACCGGCCGCTATCCCGTGGCGATTCCCGAGAGCTTTGGCCGCGACAAGTTTATGGAGGGCTTTAAGCCCCGCAACCTGGACAAGCCGCTGTACTTTGACGACGACGCCGTGGTCGAGAAATACGACGACCGCAGCTGGGAAGAGGAGCACGGCGAGGCCTAAAACCTGCCATATGGGGACAGGTTTATTTTGGTAGGTTTTACCTGCTGTTTTGTTGATATGACGGCGCGTGCTGTTATGGCGCGCGCCGAAATGAACGCAACTATGAGCACCGTTTGGCGCCCGTGCGGCGCCACGGTAGTGGGAGAGGAAGGCTCAGATGAGCGACAGCAAGCATGTGACGTACGAGGACGCCGGCGTCGATACCGCCGAGGGCGGCCGCGCCGTCGACGCGATTAAGCAGATGGTCAAGGATACCAATCGCCCCGAGGTTATCGGCGGCATCGGTGGCTTTGGTGGCCTGTTCTCGGCCGCCGCGCTTAAGGATATGGAAGACCCGATCCTGATCAGCGGTACCGACGGCGTGGGCACCAAGCTCGTGCTCGCCCAGATCATGGACCGTCACGAGACGGTGGGCCAGGACCTGGTCGCTATGTGCGTCAACGATATTCTGGCTTCGGGCGCCGAGCCGCTGTTCTTCCTGGACTACGTTGCCATCGGTCACATCGAGGCCGAGCACATGGCAAAGATCATCAAGGGCGTGGCCGACGGCTGCAAGCTCGCGGGCTGCGCGCTCGTGGGCGGCGAGATGGCCGAGCACCCGGGCGTTATGGCTCCGGCCGACTACGACCTCGCCGGCTTTACCGTGGGCGTCGTCGATCGTCCCAAGATGCTCGACCCCGCGAACGTTCGCCCGGGCGATGTGATCCTGGGCCTGCCTTCCACCGGCGTGCACTCCAACGGCTACTCGCTCGTGCGCAAGGTCATCGGCGTCGACGGCATCAAGCCGGGCACGCCCGAGGCCGCCGCTAAGGCCGAGGAGCTGAGCCGTCCGCTCGAGGAGCTCGGCGGCGCTTCGCTGGCTGACGCCCTGCTGGCTCCCACGCGCATTTATGTGAAGCCGATTCTTGAGCTGCTGCGCGGCGGCGCCAACGTGCATGCTATCGCCCACATCACCGGCGGCGGTATTACCGAGAACCTCAACCGCGCGCTCGCCGACGACGTTGACGCCGTGGTCACCCGCAACGGCGCCGAGATGGGTTGGGACGTTCCGCCCGTTATTACTTACGTGTCGCGTCAGGCCGAGCTCGCGCCCAACGAGGCATGCAAGACCTTCAACATGGGCGTCGGCCTGTGCCTGATCGTCGCCCCCGAGGACGAGGCCGCCGTGACCGAGGCACTGGTCGCGCTGGGCGAGAAGCCGTTCCGCGTGGGCGAGTGCGTCGAGGGTTCCGGTAAGGTCGTGTACTCCGATGAGCGCTAACGAGCAGATGGCTGCTGCCGAGGGCCTGGGCTTTGTGCCCTACACCCGTCCGACCGGCACCGATACGGCCGAGCCGCTTAAGATTGGCGTGCTTATCAGCGGCTCGGGTACCAACCTGCAGGCGCTGATCGACCTAATCGCCGCCGGCAAGCTCAACGCCTCGATTGAGCTCGTGGTGTCGAGCCGTCCTTCGGCCAAGGGCCTACAGCGCGCCGAGCGTGCGGGCATCCAGACGCTCACGCTGTCCAAGGATGTCTATGCCGACCCCATCGCGGCTGACGAGATCATCGCGCATGAGCTGCTCGAACGTGGCTGCGAGTACGTGGTGATGGCCGGCTATATGCGCATGGTGCACACGCCGCTGCTGGCGGCGTTCCCCAATCGCGTGGTCAACCTGCATCCGGCGCTGCTGCCGAGCTTTACCGGTGCCCATGCGATTGACGATGCGTTTGCGCGTGGCGTCAAGGTGACCGGCGTGACCGTGCACTTTGCCAACGAGATTTACGACAACGGCCCCATCATCGCCCAGCGTGCGCTGGCTGTCGAGGAAGGCTGGGACGTCGACACGCTCGAGGAGCATATCCACGCGATTGAGCACGTGCTGTATCCCGAGGTCGTGCAGATGCTCGCCGACGGCCGCGTTCACGTGCTGGAGAGCGGCAAGGTGGCAGTTGACCCGGCGCGCTAGTCGCTTGAAAAAGGGTCTCCTTGGTTTCCTTGAGATGTGAAAGCTTCATCAGAACCAAGAAATCTGATAGGGCCTCGTCCGTGTGCGGGCGGGGCCCTTTTGCGTGGCCTTTCATGTTTGCTATACTGCTAGCAGATAGAGAGGAGCCGCTATGGGTACAGCAACGGTGCAGCTCAACACGCGAATCGATCCTATGCTCAAGGCTGGTGGCGACGCGGTCCTAACTCGCAATGGATTGGGGGCGAGCGATGCTATTCGTGCGCTTTGGGTCTATCTTGTCGAGCATCAAACGTTGCCGGGATTTATGGTAGCGGATAAGCGCGAGGCGCCCCGTGCGGAGAGCCTGGCCGAGCAGGGGTGTGGCCTAGCTTTTTCCTCGTTGGGGCTAAGCGCTTCGGATTTTGCGCCAGGTGGATCATCTGCGGAAGACTGGGATGCCGTACGAGATGATATGTATGACGCGATGATTGCCGACATCGAGGCGAATTGCCGATGATCGAGGCAAAACGCCTGCTTGTAGATACGAACGTTTGGCTCGATTATTACCTGCAAGAGGGGGCATTCGATGAAGCGAAGAGATTGGTTGAACTGGCCGAGGCGGGAAAGGTCGACCTTCTTTATGCGCCCACGACGGCAAAGGATGTGTTCTACATTTTGCCTCGGCGTCTAGCCCGGCGGAATGCGAACGGGATTAGCGTGTCGTTTGCCTCGGCGTCATGGGCCTGCATCGAGCATATGATGCAGGTAGCAACGGCCTCTCCACTTTCGTTGGCAGAGTGCGAGATGGCACGCATGCTTGGCAAGCGTATGCCGGATCTTGAAGACAACCTCATCATTGCTTCGGGCGAGACGGCAGATGTTGACTACGTGGTCGCGAGCGACCGGCGCATGTTGGAGGCGATGCCCGAGGTTTGCCTGACGCCCGCGCGTGCACTCGAGATGATTGGGATCCTCGACTAACCTTGTCTGTCTGGTTTCGCTATCATATGGGGCAATGTGAACCCCATGCAACTTTGGAGGACGGTATGGCGGATAACGCCGAGGCGCTTTTCTCGCCTGAGCTGGTGTTTTTTGATTGGGAGTGTGCGACGCCGGATGAGGTGTTTGCGCAGCTCGAGGACGAGCTCGCTCCGCGCGGCTACATTGCCGACGGTTGGCTCGACGCCGTTCGCACGCGCGAGGATGCCTATCCCACGGGTCTTGCCATGCCGGCGGCAAACATTGCCATTCCGCATACCGATCCGGGGTTTGTGGCCAAGCCCTATATCGCGGTGGTGAAGCCCGCCGCGCCCGTGACATTTAACGCTATGGCTGGCATGGGCGCTCCGGTGCCGGCGCAGATCGTCATCAATCTGGGCATCGCCGAGCCGGGCGGCCAGGTCGAGGCCCTGCAAGCACTTATGAATATCTTTATGGACGCGGATGTCGCGGCCGATGTGCTCGGCCAGACCACGCCCCAGGGCATGGTCGACGCCATCCGCCGTCACTTCTAAGGTGGGGCTGAGTCGGCACTTGGGGACGTTCCTTTTCTGCCGGCAGTTAGGGACAGTCCCCGTGTGCCGGCACATAAAGAACGTCCCCAACTGCCAAGTGCCACATCTGTCCCCTTTGCACCAAAATGGTGCAGATTAACCTGTCCCCAATGCACCAAGCGTGCCGCGGGGGCTGCGTTGTGACACAATGGCGTTTGTTCGATTCGTTATGCGAAAGGCCAACTATGGCAAATAAGAAAAAGAACTCCGAGGCCGCGCCGACGCCCGAGCAGCAGGCCCACGCTGCCTCCAGCTCTCGCAAGAAGCAGCGCAAGACGTACGTGTCCAAGACCGTCAAGATCGTCCTGGTGGTCATCGGCGTGCTGGCGATGCTGCTTTCCGTCTCGGCGATGGCGTGCTCCGGCCTTATGTCGCAGGCCGAGGACACCTCGGGCTACAAGCTGACCGGCGGCGTGGCTGCTACCATCAATGGCACCAACCTCACCGAGGACACCGTGACCAAGCAGATCATGAGCATGCGCACGTCCTATGGCTACACCAAGGACAAGGACTGGGCACAGTACCTGGTCGACAACGACCTCACGCCCAAGAAGTACCGCAAGCAGCTCATCGACTCCTACACGCAGCAGATTCTGCTTCAGCAGGCGCAGAAGGAAAACGGCGTGACGGTGTCGGATGAGGAAGTCGAGAAGGCTTGGAAGGACGCGTGCAAGAGCGCGGGCGGCGCCAAGACCTTTAAGAAGACCCTTAAGACTTACGGCTACACCGAGGACACCTATAAGAGCTCGCTCAAGGAGAGCCTGGCGCAGCAAAAGCTCAAGGAAGCCGTGGCGCCCACCAGCAAGCCCAAGGACAGCGAGATCGTCGATTACATCAACGAGAACCTGTCGAAGTACAACGATGCCCGCCGCTCGTCGAACATCCTGATCAAGGTCGATTCCGACGCATCCGACGAGGACAAGGCTGCCGCCAAGGCCAAGGCGCAGGAGTGCCTGGACAAGATTAACTCCGGCGAGCTGAGCTTTGAAGACGCCGTGAAGCAGTATTCCGACGACACCGGTTCCAAGGAGAAGAAGGGCGACGTGGGCTGGGACAAGCTCACCACCTTCGTCGACAGCTATCAGGCGGCGCTCGAAGGCCTTAACAAGGGCGACGTGAGCGACGTCGTCGAGTCGACGTATGGTTACCACATCATCAAGTGCACCGACTACTTCCATGTCGATAGCCAGGTCGATGACATTAAACAGGTGCCCAAGGACATCAAGAAGTATGTCTCCAACGTGGTGAAGACGCAGGCAGAGAGCACTGCGTACAGCGAGTGGCTGGAGCAGTACAAGAAGGACGCCGACATCACCGTTAACCCCATGCCCAAGGACGTGCCGTACAACGTCAGCCTGAAGGGCGTCACCAAGAGTTCGACCGACAATTCGTCGACGACTGAGTAATCATGGGGCGGCGCTCGTGTGAGTGCCGCCCGCACTATTGAGGAGGATTTGCAGATGACCAACGAAGAGCTGCAGAAGGAAATGATCGCAGCCATGAAGGCTAAGGACAAGGTTCGCCTGTCTATCATTCGCCAGGTTAAGGCCGAAGTGAAGAACATCGAGGTCAACGAGCGTCGCGATGTGACCGAGGAAGACGTCAACAGCATGATCAAGCGTCTGATTAAGCAGACGAGCGAGACGCTGGAGATGTCCATCAAGGCCGGCACCGGCCAGGAGCGTACCGACAACCTGACCGAGCAGGTCAAGATTCTGGAGAGCCTGCTGCCCGCGCAGGTTTCGGGCGAGGAGCTCGAGGCCCTGATCGAGCAGGTTATCGCCGAGCTGGGTGCCACGTCCAAGAAGCAGATGGGCCAGGTCATGGGCGCGCTCGGCAAGGCCACCGGCGGCAACTTCGACAAGCCTGCCGCGGCAAAGATCGTCGGCGCAAAGCTGGCGTAATTTGTTACGCGGTTTTACCAAACCGCGTAACGGCTCGACGCTGCAAACCCGTACACGCGGCAATCTGACGTTCAATTTCAAGGGCGCGACCATAAGGTCTGCGCCCTTTCATTTCACGTCACCTTGCTCGCGTGTACGGGTTTTCGCTGACTTATGCTCAACAAGGGCGGTTGTATTATTTTCGGTGCTCATTGGGGACAGACTTAAATGAGTACCCACGGGGGGTACTCATTTAAGTCTGTCCCCAATGAGTGGGTGGAAGGTTGCGGGTTCTTTACGGGGATGTAGTGTGGGCTGCGGAAACGTGGTTCTTTCCGTACAATAGTTCAACTCGTGTAAACGCAGGGAAGGGACATCCATGGCAGACATGATCGAGATCAAGCATCTCAACAAGTACTTTGGCGACCTGCATGTGCTCAAAGATATCAACCTCACCGTCAAGCGCGGCGAGAAGCTCGTAATGATCGGGCCTTCCGGCTCGGGCAAGTCGACGCTCATCCGCTGCGTCGATTATCTTGAGGAGCCCACGTCGGGCGAGGTCATCATCGACGGTACGCCGCTCACCAAAAAGAATCACCTGGAGATGGCCCGCAAGTATAGCTCCATGGTGTTTCAGCAGTTCAACCTGTATCCCAACATGACGGTGCTCGGTAACCTGACGCTCGCGCCCATCAAGCTGCAAAAGAAGAGCAAGGAGGAGGCGACCGAGATCGCCATCGCCGCGCTCAAGCGCGTCGGCATGGCGCATAAGGCCGGCGAGTATCCGCAGAATCTCTCGGGTGGTCAGCAGCAGCGCATCGCCATCGCCCGCGCCCTGTGCACCAAGCAGCCCATCATCCTGTTTGATGAACCGACCTCGGCGCTCGACCCCGAGATGGTGCAGGAGGTGCTCGACGTTATGATCGAGCTCGCGCAGGAGGACATCACCATGATCTGCGTGACGCACGAGATGGGCTTTGCGCGCCAGGTGGCCGACCGCGTCATCTTTATGGAGGACGGCCGCATCCTGGAGGAGGGCACGCCCGAGCACTTCTTCGATAACCCCGAGAACCCGCGCTGCCGCGAGTTCCTGTCCAAGATTCTGCACTAGGCGCGGTGATGGACATGACGGATATGACGAGGGCGGCTGTATCGCGCCGTCACTTTTTGCAGCTGGCTGGCGCCGGCATGCTTGCGCTGACGGGGACCGCGCTTGCCGGTTGCGGCAACTCCACCAGCGGCGAGGGTTCCGACAAGGGATCCAAGCTTGCGGCCATTAAGTCGCGTGGCCATCTGAATGCCGGCGTTAAGAAAGACGTTCCCGGCTACGGCTATTACGACACCGCCAAGGGTCGCTTTGAGGGCATGGAAGTCGATTTGTGCTACCAGATCGCCGCTGCCGTCTTTGGCGTGAGCTACAAAGAGGCCCGCGCCCAGGAGCTTGTCGAGTTTACCGACGTAACGCCCAAGACGCGCGGCCCGCTGATCGATAACGGCCAACTCGACGTGGTCGCGGCGACCTACACCATCACCGACGAGCGCAAGAAGAGCTGGGATTTCTCGACGCCGTACCGCACCGACTACGTTGGACTCATGGTCAAGAAGCGTTCGGGCTTTACCTCGATTGAGAACTTGGACGGCAAGGTCATTGGTGTGAGCCAGGGTGCCACCACGCAGGGCCTGATCGAGCAGATGATCAAGGACAACGGCTTTAGCTGCAAGCCCGAGTTTAGGGCCTTTAGCGGCTACCCCATCATCAAGAGCTCGCTCGACGCCGGCAATATCGACGTCTTTGCCATGGATCGCTCCACGCTGGCCGGTTACATGAACGAGACCGTTGAGCTGCTGCAGCCCGAGGTCAAGTTTGGCGAGCAGGGCTACGGCGTGGCGACCAAGAAGGGCTGCGACCTTTCGGCCGTGGTCGATCAGGTGATTTGCGATCGCCTGGCCGATGGCTGGCTCGACCAAGAGGTCAAGACCTGGGGCCTTGTATAGGCACATCGTCCAAGGAAGGAATCAAATGCTCGAAGGATTATTTGACGCCGACCGTTGGTCGACGACATTTCAAAACATGGGGCCCTTCTGGGAGGGCTTTGGCGTGACGCTGCAGGTGGTCGTTGCCGGTCTGCTGCTGTCGCTGGTGCTGGGCACGCTGCTGGGCGTGTTTTCTACCACCCGTTCGCGGGTGCTGCGTGGCATCAGCCGCGTGTACGTGGAGTTTTACCAGAACACCCCGCTGCCCGTGCAGGTGCTCTTTATGTACATGGCCGGCCCGCAGTTTTTGCAGGCCATAACCGGTGCCGACCAGCCGGTGCGCATTGCGCCGTTCGTGTTGGGCTTCTTGGGCGTGGGCCTGTATCACGCGGCCTATATCTCGGAGGTCATCCGCACCGGTATCGAGGCGGTTCCGCGCGGTCAGATGGAGGCGGCCCAGAGCCAGGGCTTCACCCGTGCGCAGGCTTACTGGTACATCGTGCTGCCCCAGACGTTCAAGATCATTCTGCCGCCGCTGTGTAACCAGGCGCTCAACCTGGTCAAGAACACGTCGGTGCTGGCGCTTGTGGCCGGCGGCGACCTTATGTACCGTTCCGACAACTTTGTGAGTCTGTACGGTTACCTGCAGGGATACATCGTCTGCTGCCTTATGTACTTCATCATCTGCTTTCCGCTCGCCATGCTGGTGCAGTGGCTCGAGCGCCGCTCCAAGGAGCGTCCGCGCGGCGTGAGCCTGGCCGAGCTGGGGCTCGACAACGTAGAGGAGGCCTAGCGCATGGAAATCTTCAACGCGACCAACCTGCTCTACATTTGGGGCGGCTTTGTTAAGACCATCGAGATCTCGGCGCTGTCGATCTTTTTCTCGCTCATGTTTGGCACGGTGCTGGCGCTCGTTAAGAGCTATGCGCCCCGCCCATTCCGTATTTTGGTGAGCGCCTATATCGAGCTGTTCCGCTGCACGCCGAACCTGCTGTGGATCCTGTTTATCTACTTTACGGTGCAGGGTCTGGACATTGTGATTTCGACCATCGCCTTTACGCTGTTTACCAGCGCTGTTATGGCCGAGATTGTGCGCGGCGGCCTCAACTCGATTCCGCGCGGCCAGTTTGAGGCAGCGCAGAGCCAGGGCTTTGGCTTCTTTGCCACCATGCGCTACATCATTCTGCCGCAGACGTTTAAGACGATCATTCCGGCGCTGTTTAGCCAGTGCACGACCGTCATCAAGGACAGCTCGTATCTTTCGGGCATTAACGTGGCCGAACTCATGTACACGGCAAACGTCGTGATGGCCCACGCGATCGATCTGTCGCAGGTGCTTATGCTCTACGGTCTGGTGTTTGCGATGTACTTTGTGCTCAACTTTGGTATCTCGCTGCTGGTTCGCGCATATCAGAGGCGAATGGTGGCAGCGTAGAATGTGGCAAAGGGACAGCCCCTTTGTCACATAGAGAAAGGAATCGCGATGAGCGATCTGGAGAACAAGAAGAGTCCTGTGGTCATTACCATCGCGCGCGACTTTGGTGCCGAGGGCCACGAGATCGGACGCATCCTCGCCAACGAGTTGGGGATTCCTCTGTACGACAACGAGCTACTGGTGCGCGCGTCGCTGCGCGCGGGCGAGTCGCTCGACAAGATGGCCGCCTACGACGAGCGTCTGGCCGTGGAGAACATGGCGTTTCTGCCCGACCGCTACGATGCGCGTTCGTACTCGGACAAGTTGTTCCAAAAGATGAGCCAGGTGATTTTGGACCTGGGCGAGACCGAGAGCTGCATTATCGAAGGCCGTCTGTCCGATTACCTGCTGCGTAACAACCCCAACCATATTGCCGTGCTGGTGACCGCTCCCTTTGAGGATCGCGTCGAGATTGTGCGCAAGAAGCGTGGCCTTAATAAAAAGAAGGGCGCCAAGCTGGTCAAGCAACAGCAGAAGGCGCGTGAGGCTTTTTACAAGCGCTACAGCGCCGGCAAGTGGAAGATGACGAGCGGTAAGGACATCGTCGTCAACCGCGCCAAGCTGGGCCGCGAGGGCTGCAAAGACGTTATCGCCGCTGCCTACCGCTACAAAGTCGCCCAGCTCGAAGACTAACCGACCAAAACCACCACAAAGGGGCAGGCACCTTTGTGGTGGTTTTTGTTTTAGGCCGAGGGAAAGGCCTTGGTGAGACCGGCGCGCGTCTGCGTGTCGGTCTTTTGATAAATGGAGCTCAGGTGGCGCTGTACCATGCGCATCGAGATACCAAGCTCCTCGGCGACCTGTTTGAGCGGGCGCTCGTCCTGGGTTACGGCCATGAGCACGTCGACTTCGCGCGGGGTGAGAGCGTGATCGGTGATGAAGACCTGACGCTGCTCCTCGATACTCGGTGCTGCCAGCGCCTCCTCGGCAAGCTGTTGATGTTCGCGCTCCTGCTCGGTTTGGGGCAGGCGGAACAAGCCGGCTGCCACGAATGCTGCGCAGGCGGCGACGAGAAGCACGACCGCGCCAATCATGATGAGGGCGACGTTGCCAGAGGTCACAAGCGCAAGCGAGACGCCCGACGTGGTGAACGCGCACACGTTATTGGCCGCACGGCCCATGCCGGCCCAGAAGGCGGGCACGTGCATGCGCGGTGCCAGCTGAGTAAACGTGGCGGTAAAGAACGTGACGAAAAAGCCCGAGCTCAGGTAAAAGACGACAAGGCCCAGGTTGGGATCGGCGCCGGCTTCCACGGCCAGGATGGAAATGGTCGAGAGCACGGCGATGCCGAGCATGACAAGTCCCATGTATCGACGCTCGGCAAGATCAAAGATAATGCCGGCGGCAAGGCCGCTCGCCGCCAAAAAGAGGCGCGGCCATGTTTGCACGGCAATGGTGCCCTGGGCGTTGGAGAGCGTGACCACGTTGTCGAGGGTCGAGAACAAGCAGGCCAGAATCATGACGAGCGCGATGCTCCAACACGCCTGCTTGGCAAGGGCGTGCGATGGCTCAACAAAGGGATTGATGGCGGGGCTGGAGCTCTCGGCAGCCTTTTGGGGAACGACGCTGAGGGCAGAGATGGCGATCGTTGCCGCGCCAAGAATGATGAGCTCGACGATGCCACCGCAATTGAGCAGGTTGATGGCGAACTGCATCAGGATGCCCGCGGCATAGGCTGCTCCCGCACCGGTGGCGAGCTTGGGATCGTCTTGGAATGTCGTTGCGAAGGCATGGTGTGCCGCGCCGCCCAGTAGGCCGAGTCCGAGGAATGCGAGGCATCCCAGAATCTCGAGCGCAAGCGGGCTCGTGGGGGACTGAATCTGAGTCAACCCCAAGATGGCGATGGGGACGGCGGCGCTGACAACTGCCTGAGGCCGGCCTTTGCGCTGTGCGAGCCCGAGCAGCGGCGCATATCCGATAAAGCCGATCACGCTGGCGCCCAGGATAAAGCCCTGTGCGAGCACAACGCGTTCGGCGCCGGTGAGTAGCCCGACATTGATGTCGAATCGAAACTCGGCGGCAAGAAAGACAAAGGTAAAGAGCGCAAGTGCCAGAAGCGCGTTGATTTTAGGCCTGCTCAGGTTCAAGGACGGTCCTTTGGGTGGACGAATAATCGTGTCCTCGATTGTAGCGTTCCCGGGACGAGTGTGGCGATGGCGAAATCATATTGACTTAAACCGCAGGTAGAGGCCTGGGTTCACATCTACGAACCTAGGCATACGGAGTCATTTGACACATCTTGGTGGTACAGAATCACCGCAAAGGGGACAGGCACCTTTGTGGTGGTATGGCCCATCGACCAAGGAGGCCGTTATGTACGGAAACCACTTTGACAAGCAAACCCAACGCGAGCGTACCTGCTCGCTGGTTCACGGTACTTGGCGTTGTGTGGGTGCCAAAATCGCTTGCGCTGGCGCGTGTGCGCTTATGGTCGGCCAGCTGCTGCTGCCGAGCGTGGCGCTTGCGACCGAATGTGACGATTCCGTCGCTGCGATGGGCGAGGTTGCCGCGGCTCCGGTGACGCCGACGGTTGCGGAGGATACGGCTGCAACGACCGCACCAGCTGCTTCGACCGCGCCTGCAACCGATGCTGCTCCGACGGTACAAGCCACCGTTGAGCCTCAGCAGACAATCCCAGCCGATGCCGCCAATGAGTCTAGCGGTTCGGCGCTCGCTGGGCAAAACGCTTCTGGCGACGACACCGCCGCCATGCCGGCGAGTAACGCCATCATGCCCTGCGGTGTGACCGATGTTGTTGGCGGCAGCGGCGTTAGGGTCAATATTACGGTGCGGAACAATTACACCGACATCAAGAAAGAAGAAACGATTGAGTATGTGAAGGGGGTTGCCCTTGTAGATGGAGACCAGTCTGCTCTCGATGGTAGCGCTTTGACTTTTATCGGCCTGGGGGACTTGAGCGTCCATGCGGCGTATGACAGTGCGAGCAATAAAACAACGCTTACCCTGGATATCAGCAAGATTCAGAGACAGAAGGAGGAACAGAAGTACTTTACGGAGTACAAGGAGAATAAGTCCAAGATGACGACCACCTATGATGGATCCAAGCTTACGTATACGGGTACAGAGCCCGGGAATATCATCATCGGTGATCCGGACGACGCCTTTAAAGGAGACACCGAGGCGACCGGGAAACCCACTATTAACGAGATCCGGGATGACTACTACACCCGCACCCATGTCTACGAGAGGGCGTGCCTTGTTATCCCGGCAGCGGAATCAGAATCGGAATCCATCTCCTTTGCCAATGTTCAGAATACGAACTTCAATTGGCAGCTGGATACTGGTCCGCAGGCGACGGCAGGTGTCCCTAACTACGATGCAGATAAATACGAAATCGCTTATGAATGCTGGCAGGAATTTGAAAACAACGAACCCGTTGCTGCCTGGTATTCCGATAACGGCTCACATGGTTCCCTGCCGACTATTACAAAGTTTAAAAGCGGGAAAGAGTACGTGTATTCTCTTATGCTGAAGCCAAAAGACGGATATTCCTTCAGCGATGAAACCGTTGTTACCGTAAACGGGGAAACCGTAAAGTCGAGTCTAAGCGGAGAATTCCTGTATGTCCCTGCCATTAAAACAATCACGATGCCTGCTTCGTCGGAAAACGAAGCTCTTGAGAATCTAAACGTCAACGACGTGAAGACCGACTACGCGCCCGGCGAGGCGCCGCGCGCGACCGCGACGGTCCCCGCTGCCGATGCCGACAAGTACGAGATCGCCTATGAGTGTTGGGAGGAAATGGAGCTCGATATGGAATCCGGGGAGTCGGTACCCGTTGCCTTCTGGTATTCCGACCCCGCAAAGTATGCGCCGGGCATGAAGAAGATTGACCACTTCGAAGAGGGTAAGTTCTACATGTATTCCGTTGAGCTGAGGCTCAAGGGCGACAATACCGTGGGCAATGACTGCATGATGTACGTCAACGGCCATTGGGCGCACCACATCAAGACCGTCAACGGCGTTTTCGCGCCAAACGCTGACAATATGCTGTGCGAGCAGCCGATCGACGAATGGCGTGCCATCGACGTTATCGAGATCAACGGTGCTACGACCACCTTCAAGGCTGGCGATAAGCCGGTCTTTACGGCGAATGTTCCGACGGGCTCCAACTCCCTTCCTCAGTGTGAGTTCTGGACGGGTAGCGATGGCAGCGAAGTGAACTCTCAGAAGTTCTGGGATCAGAACATCACGAACCACATCGACGCCTTTAAGCCCGGCGTGGCCTATCGCTACGGTATCTACCTCAAGCCCGCGCGCGGCTTCTACTTCACGCCCGACACCAAGCTGGTGATCAACGGTCAGGAGTGCGGCTACCAGGTGGGCGAAGCGAGTGTAGTTGATCCCGAGAGCGGCTGGATCTACACCCTGTGGCTCAACACCGATTTGACGTTTACGCCCGAAGCCACGCCGACCCCCGATCCGCAGCCTACGCCGGATCCCAAGCCGACGCCGCAGCCTGAGGTTAAGCCTGAGACCAAGCCCGAGGTGAAGCCCGCGGCCAAGCCGGCCACGACAACCGCCACGACCAAGACGGTTGAGAAAACCACGCAGGCCAAGAAGGGCGATGCTGTCCTGGCTACCACGGGGGATACCACCGCGATGACGGTCGCCGCCCTAGGCGTCGCCGGCGCAACCGTAGCCGCCGCCGGCCTCGCCGCGACCAAGCGCCGCAAGCATTAGAGCTGGGTGACGGCTCTCGTTCTCGGCCTCAGCAAAATCTCAATCTGTAACACCAAACTGCCCAAAACGGCTCTAGATGTTACAGATTGAGATGAACCGAATGGCCGCCAATCTAATGTCTCGATCTGTAACACCAAGCGGGGAATTTGACCTCTAACTGTTACAGATCGAGACAAACTGGCCGGCCAAGTCCAGAACCGCCACAAAGGCGCCTGTCCCTTTTGTGGTGGTTTGCGCAGGTAGAACGGTAGGTTCGTATATATGAACCTACCGTTCGCTTTGTTTTTGGACAACGATTACGCTGGATGACTTTTGGTTTGCAGGAAAGGAACGACCATGAGGTGGACTACTGTTCGAGCGCTTTGCCGCCGCCTGACCATTGCCGCGGTGACCCTCACTATGGTGACGGGCTCGTTGCCTGTGGGCGCGTTTGCTGAGGTGCTCACCACCGATAGCACCTTTGTGCAGACGGATGTCGACCAAGTAGACGCCGTCGACCCCGCCGACGCCGCGCCCGATGCCGATGCCGCCAACGCCGCCGACCCCGCGCCCGATGCCGACGCCGCCGACCCCACAGTGCTCGATACCGGTGACACCCCTACGCCCCCGGACTCCGAGATTGCATCGGCGGCGGGCCTGACGGGCGCCGGGCAGACCGAGAGCACACCTGCGGGTACGCTTGCCACCGATCTTGTCGAGGGCAAGGAACTCGCCGAGCAGCAGAAGCAAGAGGAGGCTTCCGGCACCGAGGCAACCTGGAACGAGGAGCTTGAACTCTGGGCAACCTCGAAGGGCGCCACGGGCGTAAAGGGCGAATACGACGATGGCTACGTGGCCGGCGAGCAGACCCCCGCGCAGTACTACTTCTCGATTGATAGCCTCACCAACGAAATTTCTATCGAGTATGGCGACGCGGGCATTACCACGTTGGAGGTGCCCTCGACCATCGACGACAAAAATGTCGTAAGCCTTACGGGTATGGGAAGCGCTGCGCTCACATCGATCACCTTCGCTTCGAATTCGCATGTCCGCTCGGTTGGCGGCTTGGGCGGCAGCAGCATCAAAGAGATCGCACTGCCCGATTCGGTCGAGGAGCTCAAGAGCTATGCATTCTACAAAAGCAAGACGCTCCAAACGGTAACCTGGCCCAACAACGCGGCCTTTACCACGATTCCCGAGCAGGCCTTTAAGGAATGTGAACAACTTGACGACAATGTGGTGGCAACGCTGCCGCCTTCGGTCAAAACTATCGACTATCTTGCATTCGCCTATTGCGGCGTGCCACAGTTCTATGTCTCGGACACAACGGTACTCACCTTTACGCAGATCGATGTGCCGGGCACGGTGGAGCGGATTGAGCAACATGCCTTTGACGGGTGCTCCTTTGTGTCGTCGGTGACGATTGGCGATGGTGTCAAATCTATCGGGGCGCTCGCGTTCGCCTCTCTTGATCCTGCGATTGCCGGCAAAGAGATTGTGCTACCCAAAAGCGTGGAAATGATAGAGTGGGGAGCTTTTGAGAACACGAGATACGGAAACGAGACGAACCATAATGCCGTTGTCCTGCGCGTGATGAACCCCGATCTTCAGTTTGGTGAGGCGGGATATCCGGGCGACTATAATGAGCGCGTGACAATCGATGGCGTAACGTATGCGATTCCCTTTAGTGAAGGCCAGATCATCTATGCCTATGCGACCGATTCGGCTGGCAACCCCTCGATGGTCAAAAAGCTTGCCGATGCCGTGGCCGATCGCAAGGACTCCGTCGATTCCTCGAAGCCTGCTTACACGTTTGAGTGGATGGGCGAGGCGGCCCAGGTGACGGGCAAACTTCCCCAGAGCGCGACGGCTACACTCGTGCAGGCGGGGCAGTCCACGCCGCTGGCGGTTGGCGATGACGGCAGCTTTACAGCGGACGCTCTCTCCAAGACAGCAGCCACCCTGCGCATTTCGCTCAGCGGTTACTATGACATGGTGCTGGCGCGCCCGGGCGACCAGATGACGGGCACATGGAATATCGGAGAGATTAAGGCGGGGGACTTTACCAAGATTCCGGCCTCGCGCGCGATTGAACTCAACGTGGGCTATCTTGAACCGATTGTGGGCCAGGATAAGACCGAACGCATTGAGCTCAATAGTCTCGATAACATCGATCTGACGGTGAAGAGCGGCGGCAAGACGCTTAAGCCTGCCAAGGGTGACAAAGAAAACGACTTCCGTATCCAGGGCACAGCACTCGTGGTGTCGCAGGCCATTGCCGACGCGGACCAGGATCTGGAGATAACGCTCGAGCCCAAAGACAGCCTCAGGCTGGGTGGGGCGACGGCGACGGTGAAGCCCTCGGCCGGCAAGCTCGATATCGACTTGAAGCCTTGGGGCACGGCGACGGTCACGACCAAGGGCGACTACCAGGGCGCCAACCGCGTGCTGGTGTTCCGTACGTCCGACGGCAAGCTCGTAGCCGACGGTGTCACCTATTTGATGGGTTACGAAGACGATGGCACCACGCCTATCATGAAGGCCGAGACGCCGCGCCTTAAGGCCGGTTCGTACACCATCGTCGCCTTTAACAAGACGAGCTACGACATCCAAGCGACGAGCTATTCCACGTTTAGCCGCCTAGGGCTGACCGTGGGTAAGCATATCGCGCAAAAGCAGGTGAAGATTGAGGACGGCAAACAGCTCGACGTGACGCTCGACGTCCCCACGTTTGACGTGGAGACGTATCGTGCCGAGCGTGGGCTGACGGCGGGCTCGGTTATCGCTGATTCGTCCGCGGTCGTTGGCGTGGAGACCGAGCTGCGCATTCATTACGAGCTCAAGGACAGCCAGGCTGCCAAGATTGAGATTCCGCTGGCCAAGGATGCCGTCGAGGATGTGTCCGCAGGCTCTCGCGACCCCGGTGATAGCTCCCATACATGGTGGACTGACGCGACGTGGGAGGGCGACAACCTCGTTCTCGATATGAAGAAGAGTGCGGGCGCCGATGTGTTTGTGCGCTTTAAGCCTAAGGCCGCGGGCATCTATGCCGTCTCGCCGCTCATTACGCTGGGCGAGGTGACATTGCCGCTGGGAAGCACCACACTCGAGGTTAGCGGATCGCGCATCGAGGTCGACAACACCGACGTTCACAGCCTGCTGGGCAATGTGGCCTACGTATACGCAGCGCCCGGCAAAAGCGTGCAGCTTACCGTGGGCGCGGGCGCCTCGGCTGCAAAGTACACCGGCAAGACCAATAAACTCGGCCGTGCCAAGATTGAATACGAGCTGCCGCAGGATACGCTTGCCGCCGAGCGCGTGACGCTCGAGGCGCGCGTGGGCTCGACCGACGTCGCCGCCGCTGCCGCAGAGGTGACGGCTCGCAATTATGTGCGCTATGTTCCGGGCGCTTCGGTCTGGAACTTTGATGTGACGTATCGTGGCGGTACGCAAAACTTGGTCAAGGACGGTAAGGACACCGGCAAGAGCCTGTGGACCTTCCATCATCTGCCACAAAAGAAGAACGCCTACTGGACCTTTGACATCACGCTCGAGGTGGGAAACGAAGAGGCCGCCGACACGCTCGACCTGTACGTGGACTGCGTGGATGGCAAGACGGTGACGATTCCTCTGGCTCAAAAGTCGCGCGAGGGCACCCATGCTCGCTATCTGGCGGAGTATGTGGACGAGGGTTACCTTAAGCTGCTCGATGAGTTTAACAAGGCGAATGACTCGACCTATGTGAACTGCGGCAACTTTGAGCAAATCTTTATGCCGCAGACCTACCGCATCTCCAATGCTCAGCTTATGACCATGCTGAGTTTTGACGCCAAAGCTTCGGCCAAAAAGCATTCCGCCGCGGCCGAGGAGCGCCAGCAGGAGTTCTCGAATGCCGTGCAGCAGTGGCACGAGTATATGATGGATAACTCGTTTAATGATGTCGACGAGGCCTTTAACGACGCGATTGACCAGATGGTCGCCGATGCGTTTGCCGAGGAGGAGAAGGGCGGCAAGGACGAGGGCGGCAACGCGCGTAAGGTTTGCCGTGCTCCTGCTGCCCGCGAAGGCGAGGGTGATGATGCTGGCAACGACGAGGCGGCGCAGTTTGCCGCCGAGCTTAAGGCTGCGGTTGGTGGCTCGTCGGCGCTGCTGACCAAGCAGGGCGACAGCTATGGCGTCAACGTGGACAAGATGATCTTTGAGGACGCGTACGGCACCGGTGAGGATTGGTACCAGGAACTCGCGTCGGCTCAGGGTGCAAGCGCGGCGGACGCGGCGGCGCTCAAGGAGCTTGTTGACCATGCATCGCGAGCGGAGTTTATTGCCCAGCAGGCCGAGAATCTGGTGGGCCAGTCGATGGGTATCGGCCAGCTCAACCAATATGGAAGCTGGAATGACGCAACCGCTGCGGCGCTCAACAAGTGTGCGGGCATTAAGGCCAGCGAGTACAACGGCCAGTCGACGAGCGGGTTTAACGATTTGGGCCAGGCGCTCGGCAGCTCGCTGAGCTACAAGGCGGCTGACGACGATACCGTCAAGGGCTTTAAGGTCGCCGCGCCCGATGGCGAGCAGACGGCCTATATCGAGTCCGAGTTTATCGAGAACTCCAATAACAACAAAAACCAGGCGCTGCTGTTTAACTCGATCGCCATGCAATGCGACATTTTGGACAATCTGTACGATAACTGGAACGTAGTCCACAGCCTCAATAACTCTACGATTCGCGGATGGCTCATGGCCTGGAAGCGCAACGGCGACGTGAGCGCCCATATGAAGCTCATCCGCACGATCCGTTCGCTCAAGAGCTATAAGATCGAGTGCGAGATGTTCGGACAGGTCTTTAAGACCGATGCGTGGAAGGCGGCCGGCCAGGCGTTTCCCGCGGCGACCCAGGGCATCGGCATCTTTACCGGCATTTACGGCGTGAACGATGCCAGCAAGAACTGGGAGAACGTGAACGTCCGTATGCAGAAGGTGAAGGGCGAGCGCGAGGGCTATGAGCTTCAGCATACGCGCTTGCTTGCCAAGCCCGAGAAGACCGAGGACGACTGGAAGTGCATTTACGCGCTGCGCGACGCCATGGAGAAGGCGCGTGCGTTTGAGGATCTGCTGTATCGCCAGCTCTGCCACGATAGCACCGATGTGGCGGTGGGCTCCATTATGACAATCGCCGGCGTGCTGACGGCCGGTTCGGCGGGTACCGTGGTGGGCGCTGCCTATGACGCGGCTTCGACGAGTGTGGGCTCGGAGCGCGCGATTAAGTTGACCAATGCCGAGTGCGCCTACGATGTCGCCTGTGAGCAGGTGGAGCGCGCGTGCCAGAATCGTATTACGGTCAACTGGGGTGAGCTGACCGATGCTGAGGTCTATAACGCCAACAAGGACGGCTTGATCTCGGACGAGAAGATGCAGTCGATCTTCGAGGCGCGTTACCGCCATGTGGCCGCCAAGGCTGCACCCGACCCTGCGGGCGTGGTGTACGAGGGCCTGCTGTCCAATACGGTCAAGGGTGCGACGGTTGAGCTGTGGAGCGCCGACGATGCGGCCGGCACCAATGCCACGCGTTGGGATGCCGAGGAGTATGAGCAGGACAATCCGCTTGCAACGGGTGCGGACGGTGCGTACAACTGGAATACGCCGACCGGATGGTATCAGGTGCGCGTGACCAAGGACGGGTATGAGGAGGCGCGTTCGGCTTGGCTGCGCGTGCCGCCGATTCAGACTGAGGTGAACATTGGTTTGGTGTCGACGGCGGCGCCCGAGGTAGCTTCGGTCCATGCCTATACCGATTGCGTCGAGGTTGAGTTTACGCAGTATATGGATGCGAGTGACGATGCCCTGGTCGCATTGTGCGCGCAGGGCTTGGGCGACGTGACGTATACGTGGCTCGACAAGCAGGACGATCCCAATGGCAGGCCGCTGTCGCGCGTGCTGCGTATTCGCTATGCCGATGCGTGTGAGGCGGGCTCGACGGTGTCGTTTGAGCTCGACGGTGCTCGGAACTATGCCGGCACGGCCATGTCGCGCTGGGCAAGCGGGGAGCTTGCCGTGGGCGTTCGTGCCGACAAGCTCAAGCTCAACGTGGAACAAGCTGTGACCATGCTTGAGGGCGGCGACTTTGAGCTGGTGGCACATGTGACCGATAAGGCGGGCAAGCCGTTTGCGGGCGCCAAGGTTAGTGTTGGGCTGGAATCCTCGGCTATCTGCTCTGTCGATGCCACCCAGGCCGTGACGGGCGAGGACGGCGCGGCGACGTTTATGTTGCACGGTGCCCTGCCCGGCTTGACGACGTTGACGGCGACGGTGGACGGCACGGCGCTGTCCAAGCAGGTCGACGTTCGCGTGTCTGCCGAGGCAGTGCGACCGGCGCGACCGGTGGCGACGATTGGTGCGACGACGTTTGGTGCATGGTCGCCCAAGGAGAACTACATTACGGTGCCCAAGGGCACGAAGCTGGAGCTTTCGGCGGAGGATGGCGCGACCATTTGGTACACCACCAACGACACCTGCCCCTGCCGTGACGAAGGCCGCGTAAAGTACACCGAGCCTATTGTGCTTGATAGCAACATGTATGTGCGCATTGCGGCGCAGCGTCCCGGCATGTCGTACAGCGAGTATTCGGAGCGCTTGAACATTACGATTACGGTGACCGATGAGGCGGTGCCTGAGCCCAAGCCGGAGCCCGGGCCGGAGCCCGAGCCCAAGCCGGAACCCAAGCCGACGCCTGGCAGCGGCGAGCAGGGTGGCGGTGCGGATGGCTCTGGCGGTACCGGGGTTCCTGCGGGTGGTTCGACTTCGACGACGACAACGGTGACGACGGACAAGTCCAAGGGTAAGGGCAAGAACGGTAAGAAGTCCGATAACGCTGCGCTCGTCAACACGGGAGACGCCACTGCGATGACGGTCGCCGCCCTGGGTATCGCCGGCGCAACCGTTGCCGCCGCCGGTGTTGCCGCGACCAAGCGCCGCAAGCGCTAGGTTTTTGGCGACAGCGCCCATCCTCGGCTTCGGCAAAATCTAAATCTGTAACACCTGACCGTCCAAAACGGCCCTAGATGTTACAGATTTAGATGAACCGAATGGCCGCCAACCTAACGTCTCGATCTGTAACATGTAGCGAGGAATTTGGCCTCTAACTGTTACAGATCGAGACAAAACGACCAGGCAAGTCCCAAACCACCACAAAGGGGACAGGCACCTTTGTGGTGATGGGTTGGCCGGCATAGAAAAAGTCCCCGCCGGGCGTGTGCTCGACGGGGACTTTGCCGTTTAATGGCTAGCGCTGAGGGTGATTACTCGCCCAGCAGGCTCTTGGTGATGGAGGCAGCGGCCTTCTTGCCGGCGCCCATCGCCAGAATGACCGTAGCGGCACCGGTGACGATGTCGCCGCCGGCCCAGATGCGGGGATCGGTGGTCTGGCCGGTCTCCTCGTCGGCGACGATGTAGCCCCACTTGTTGAGCTCCATCTTGCCGCCGATCTTCTTTGCGAAGGGGTTGGCGTTGGTGCCGATAGCCGAAATCGCGACGTCGCAGGGGATCTCCTCTATGGCGCCCTCGATGGGCACCGGGCGACGACGGCCGGACTCGTCGGGCTCGCCGAGTTCCATCTTCTGGACCTTGACGGCGCACACGGAGCCGTCCTCGCCAGCGACAAACTCGAGCGGGGAGACGAGCGGCAGAACCTCGACGCCCTCGGCCTTAGCATGGTGCAGCTCGGCGCGACGGCAGGGCATCTCGTCCTCGGTACGGCGGTAGGCGATGATGGCGTGCTCGGCGCCCAGGCGCTTGGCGGTACGGACGGCGTCCATAGCCACGTTGCCGCCACCAAAGACGACGACGTTCTTGCCGTGCTTGGTGGGGGTGTCGTACTCGGGGAACTTGTTGGCCTTCATCAGGTTCACGCGGGTGAGGTACTCGTTGGCGAAGAAGACGTTGGGCAGGTTCTCGCCGGGGACGTTGAGGAACTTGGGCAGGCCAGCGCCGGTCGCCACGTAGATGGCGTCGAAGCCCTGCTCGAACAGCTCCTCGGCCGTGGCCATGTTGCCCACGACGGAGTTGTACTCAAACTTGACGCCCATGTCCTCCAGGCCGTCAATCTCGCGCTTGACGACTGCCTTGGGCAGACGGAACTCGGGGATGCCGTAGACCAGCACGCCGCCGCCGGTAAAGAATGCCTCGAAGACGGTGACGTCAAAGCCGTTGCGGGCGAGCTCGCCGGCGCAGGTGATGCCGGACGGGCCAGAGCCGACGACGGCGACCTTCTTGCCGTTCTTGGGAGCCATCTTGGGCGTGGAAGCGAGCTCGGGGCGATCACCCAGGAAGCGCTCGAGCTGGCCGATGGCCACGGGCTCGGACTTCTTGCCACGGATGCACTTGCCCTCGCACTGGTTCTCCTGCGGGCAGACGCGGCCGCAGATGGCGGGAAGCATGGAGTCCTCGCGGATGGTATCGAGAGCGCCGCCGAAGTCCTTCTCGCGGATCTGCTCGATAAAGCGGGGGATGTTGATGTTGACGGGGCAGCCCTCAACGCAGAACGGCTTCTTGCAGTTGAGGCAGCGCTCGGCCTCGGCCAGCGCCATCTCCTCGGTGAAGCCCTTGTCGACGGGGCGGAAGTCGCAGGCGCGCTCGGCAGCCGGCTCCTCGTTATCGGGGGTGCGGGGCGACTTCATATCGGCAACGAAACGACCGTTAACTAGTGGCATGCGCAGCTCTTTTCCTCATAGGCCTTGAGGGACGCGCCCTCTTCGGAACGGTAAGCGGCCTGGCGGGCACGAAGGTCATCCCAGTCGACCAGGGTGGCATCGAAGTCGGGGCCGTCGACGCAAGCGAACTTGGTCACGCCGCCCACCTCGACGCGGCAGCAGCCGCACATACCGGTGCCGTCAACCATGATGGGGTTGAGCGACGCGGTGATGGGGGTGTCGTACTTCTGGGCGGTGAGGGTCGAGAACTTCATCATCGGAACGGGGCCGACGCAGAAGACCTGGCTCACGGCCTTGTCCTGCAGCAGGCGCTCCAGCGGAGCGGTGACAACGCCCTGCTCGCCGTAGGAGCCGTCGTCAGTGGTGATGTGGATGTGGTCCTCGTCGAGGAGCTCGCGGAACTGGTCCTCCATGAGCAGGAGGTCCTTGGTGCGGGCGCCCATGATGGCGTGCACCTCGTGGCCGGTCTCGACCAGGTGCTTGGCGACCGGGAAGGCAATTGCCAGGCCGACGCCGCCGCCAATGACGGCGCAGGGGCCCTCGGCCATCTCGGTGGGAACGCCCAGCGGGCCCACGACGTCGCGCAGCGACTCGCCGGCCTCATAGGTGGACAGCATCTCGGTGGTCTTGCCGATCACCATGAAGATGAACTCGACCCAGCCCTCGTCACCGTTCCAGCCGGCCAGGGTAAACGGGACGCGCTCGCCCGTCTCGTTGGCGCGAACCATGAGGAACTGTCCAGCGTGCGCATGTTTGGCGATTGCAGGCGCCTCGATGCGGAACTTGAACACCTTCTCCGAGAACTGCGTCTTCTCCAGGATCTTATACATAGAACCCCTCTCTTGTTAGGGCCGCCGAACCGTGCCTCCACGGAAATGGACGGTAGCCCGAATAAAACCGTACGCGCACAGGCGTTGTGCAGACATACGGTACGAATTATACCCTCATGGACATGCCGTTTACGTGTATCTTCGGCAGGCGGAAAAGTGACCTGCCAAAAAGGGACAGGTTTATTTCAGCAGGTTTTATCAGGCAAAACGAAAAAGGGGGCCGGCCTCGCGCATCGGTGGGGCCGGCCCCCTATGGGGCGTTATGCATGTATGGCGGCACAGAGTCAATTGCGATGCAGCCGTTGCGGCGTTTCCGCACATAAAACCTGCCAAAATAAACCTGTCCCTTTTTGGTAGGTTTTAGTGCTTGCCGTTGGCGGAGGCGGAGCCGTTGACATGGTCGCGGGCGTAGATCACGCCGTGCACGATGGCGAGGCCCGCAGCGTCGGCGGCGCGGGCACAGGCGTCCTGGAAGTCCTCGGCCTCGCGGGCGCGTAGCTGCTTGAGCACATAGTCTGCGACAGCCATCTTGCCGGGAGGGTTGCCGATGCCGGTGCGGATGCGGCTGAAGTCGCGGCTGCCCATCTTGTCGATGATGGAACGCAGGCCGTTGTGGCCAGCATGGCCGCCGCCCACCTTAACACGTACGTCGCCGGCGGGAATGTCGAGCTCATCGTGGATCACAAGCAGCTCCTCGGCCTTGATCTTGTACTCGCGGCAGAGCTTGGAGATGGGGCCACCCGAGGTATTCATATACGACTGCGGCTTGACCAGCACAATCTGGCGCTTGCCGCCCTCTTCCTCGGGATCGTTGATATTGATGAGCGCGACCTCGGCGCCTGCCTGGTTTTTCCAGTACGTGACGCCGGCCTGACGGGCCAGCTCGTCGATTGCCTTAAAGCCAGCGTTGTGGCGGGTCTCGGCATACTCATCGCCAGGGTTGCCAAGTCCGGCAACCATGCGAATCTTAAGCGGCTGTGCAGCTGCCATATTTGTCCCTTCGTTACACAAATAGTTCAATCAACGACAAAGGCTACCACGCCCGCCGAAGGCGAGACTTCGTTTCAGCGAAATCCCACCAGACAAAAGCGCGGCCGCGGCAGAGCGAGCCGTCGGAACAGAAGAAACCCCCGCGCGACCTTTCCGAAGCAAGGGGGAGCGCGGGGGTTTCTTCTGTTCCGACGGCGATGCGCCGGGTTGCAAGGACGATGCGACTACAGCGCGAAGTCGCCGCCGACGAGCGTGGAGACGGGCTCCTCGTGGTAAACGGCGGAGATAGCCTGGGCGAACTCCTCGGCGACCGAGATGGTCTTAATCTTGCCGCCGACCTCGACGGGAATGGCATCGGTGACGACGCACTCGACGATGGGGGCGTCGTTCAGGCGCTCGATGGCCGGACCGGAGAAGATGCCGTGGGTGGCGCAGACGTAGATGTCGCCAGCGCCCATAGCCTTGAGCTCCTTGACGTTGGCGCACAGGGTGCCAGCGGTGTCGATCATGTCGTCATTGATGACGCAGGTCTTGCCCTTGATGTCACCGATGATGCCCATGACCTCGGCGGCGTTGTGGCGCGGACGGCCCTTGTGGGCGATGGCCAGGTCGCAGCCGAGCATGTCGGACAGCTTCTTGGCGGCCTTGGCGCGACCCACGTCGGGGGAGACGACAACCAGGTTGTCGGTGTCGAAGTGCATGTCGTTGTAGTACTGGCCAAACAGCGGCAGTGCGGACAGGTGGTTAACCGGGATATCAAAGAAGCCCTGGATCTGACCCTGGTGCAGGTCGAGGGTGATGATGCGGTTGACACCGGCGCGCTCGAGCAGGTTGGCGACGAGGCGGGCGGTGATGGGCTCGCGCGGGCCGGCCTTGCGGTCCTGGCGGGCATAGCCGTAGTGGGTGATAACGGCGGTGATGGAGCGGGCGGATGCGCGCTTGGCAGCGTCGGTGGCGATGAGCAGCTCCATGAGCATGTCGTTGACGTTGCCGCCGGCCACGGACTGAATCAGGAAGACGTCGGCGCCGCGGACGGTCTCGTCGTAGCGGGCGTAAATCTCACCGTTGGCGAACTGCTTTAGCGTAAGGCCCGAAAGCTCGACCCCAAGGTACTCAGCAATCTTTTGAGCGAGGGGACGGTTGGAGGAACCGGAATACACGCGGATGGACTTGCGCATATTCTCCGACTTCTCGGGATCATTAATCGGCATTACCCTTCTCCTTTATACATCGAATGCCATATAGATGCCTTGTTGCATTGTAACCGCGCGACGGGGTTTATCGAGTCTTGATAACGTCTTTACCGTCAACGGACACGAACCGACCACTCATCCGGTCGCGCAGGTCACGATAGAAAAAAGGAGCCGTCCCCATGGAACAGCTCCTTTTGTGCTTGGTAAAACGTTATACCTCGTCGTCCTCGTGCAGACGGCGGCGATAATCGGCGGCCCAGCCCTCAATATTTACCTGGCGGGCGCGGCCCAGACCGAGTGCGTCGGCCGGGACCGGCTCGGTGATGACGGAGCCGGCGGCCACGAGTGCACCGTCGCCAATCTGGGCGGGCGCGACCATCATGGTGTCGGAACCGATGAAGGCATCCTTGCCGATGACGGTCTTGTGCTTGTGGACGCCGTCGTAGTTGCAGGTGATGGAGCCCGCGCCCACGTTGACGCCGGAGCCCATGGTGGTGTCGCCGATGTAGGACAGGTGCGGAACTTTGGAGCCCTCGCCGATCGTGGACTTCTTGATCTCCACGTGCGTGCCGGCCTTGGAGCCGTCGAGCATGTGGGTGCCCGGGCGCAGGTAGGCGCGCGGTCCGCAGTCGACGCCGTTCTCGATGACGGCCTCGATGGCGATGGTCTCATCGATGGTGCAGCCGCTGCCGACGGTGGTGTCGGTGAGACGGCTGTTGGGGCCGAGCTGGCATTCCTCGCCCACGGTGACGTGGCCGATCAGGTGCGTCTGCGGCCACACGACGGTGTCGCGGCCGATGGTGGCGTCGGGGCCGATCCAAGCCTGCGTGGGGTCGATGAACGTGACGCCCTCGGCCATCCAGTGCTCGTTGATGCGGTCGCGCGCGATGGCGGTGAGCTGTGCGAGCTGGATACGGCTGTTGACGCCCAGACCGTCGCGGTAGTCGTCACAGTGGAAGATGGAGACCGCCTGGCCGTGACCCTTGAGGATTTCGAGCATGTCGGGCAGATAGTACTCGGACTGCGCGTTGTCGTTGCCGATCTCGTTAATGTGGGCGGCGAGCTGCGCGCCGTCGAAGGCGTAGCAGCCGGCGTTGCACTCCAGCAGCGTGGCGGCCTGCTCGGGCGTGCAGTCCTTCTGCTCGATGATGCGCTCGATCTGACCATCGGCGCCCAGTTTGATGCGGCCGTAGCCAAAAGGATCGGGCGGGGTCATGGTCATGACGGTGCAGGCGAGCTCGCCGGTGGCGACGGTCTGTGCGAACTTGGCGACGGTGTCGGCGGTGATGAGCGGCAGGTCGCCGTTGAGCACGACGACGGGGCCTTGCGTGATGCCGCAGGCCTCGAGCGCGACCTTGACGGCGTGGCCGGTGCCCAGGCGCTCGGTCTGCTCGACGCACTCGACCTTGGTGGCGCTGTTGGCGTAGGCGCCATCGATGAGGGCACGCATCTCGTCGGCGTGGCTGCCGATGACGACCACGACGCGGCTGCAGCCGGCCTTGATGGTGGCGTCGACGATCCACTGAACCATGGGCTTGCCCAGGATCTTGTGCGAAACCTTGCAGTGGTTCGACTTCATGCGGGTGCCCTCGCCGGCAGCGAGGATAATTGCGGTTGCGTCCATGTGATCTCCTGTTACGTTATAGAGACGTGTGTTTGGAAACGATACACGGCGCAATATGATACCGCAGGCATATGATGAGCGCGTAACGATTGGTTTGCGGCGGTTGAGGCTTGCGCCGCCGTCGTGGCGTTTGCGCTGGTTGTGCATGGCGGAGGCGCTGCGGCGTTGTCGTTTGAGCGAGGGGACGGGGGTGCCCGTGGATATCATGCGAGAGGAATCGGGCAACGAGCCCGTCGCGGCATTCTCGATGTCGCATCCGGCGGTGCCGGCACTCTACATGGTGCTGACGTTGGGGCTCACCATGTTCTCGATGCAACCGGTGCTGATCGCGCTGTCGCTCGCGGGCGGGTTGGCGTATGGATTTGCGACGCGCGGGGCTGCCCGCACGTTGGGCGCGCTTCGCTGGCAGCTGCCGGTGATTTTGATCATTGCACTGGTCAACCCGCTGTTTAGCGCATCGGGCTCGACCGAGCTTTTCCATATTGGCATGCGCGCGGTGTATTTGGAGAGCATGATGTACGGCCTGTGCATGGGTGGGCTGTTTGTGGCGAGCGTGCTGTGGTTTGAGGCCGCGGCGTCGATGCTTGGCTACGACAAGGTGCTTGCGCTTTTGGGCAACGCCGCGCCGGTGATCGCGCTCATGATTTCGATGTGCATGCGGCTTATCCCACAGTTTTTGCGCCGCGGCCGCACGGTGCTGGCGGTGCAGGACGCGATTGATGTACCGGGACGCGCGCCGGCTGACCCCGTGCGCTCGCGCCTGCGGGCATCGAGCGTGCTGATGGGCTGGGGCATGGAAGATTCGCTTGAGCGCGCGGATGCCATGCGCTCTCGCGGGTGGGGTGCTGCGTCGCGCCGTACGACGTATGCGCGGTATCGGCTGAGGCGCGGCGATGTTGCCGCGCTGGTTGGACTTGCAGTGTTTGGTGTCGCCGCGGTGGCGGTGGCATGGACCGCGACAACGCAGTATTCGTTTTACCCGCAGCTTTCGGTGCCCGCGCCGTGGCTGGGCTATGTCGTGTACGCTGCCTGGATGGTGCTGCCCTGCGTGCTGCATGCGATCGATGAGAAGAGGTTCGGCTGATGGCTCGGTTGGATAGTGGCCCGGTGTCGGGCGCGGCGTGCGACCCGGATATGCCGGCGATTGAGGTGCGGAGCCTGAGCTTTACCTACCCCGGGGCTGATGCTGCGGTGCTCGAGGGGCTCGACTGGTCTGTCCCCCAAGGTGCATTTGCGCTGCTTGTTGGCGGTACCGGATCGGGTAAGTCGACGCTGCTGTCGTTGCTCAAGCCCGAGATCGCTCCGGCGGGCGAGTGCACTGGCGATGCGCGCGTGCTGGGCGAGAACGTTGCCGACATGGACGTGCGCGCGTCTGCGGAGCGCGTGGGCTACGTGTTTCAGGATCCCGAGAACCAGATTGTGTGCGAGACCGTGTGGCACGAGATGGCGTTTGGCCTGGAAAACTTAGGCATGTCGCGCGACGAGATGCGCCGCCGTGTGGCCGAGACCAGCTATTTCTTTAGTCTGGAGGACTGGCTTCATCGCGATACCGATACGCTTTCGGGTGGCCGCAAACAGCTGCTGTCGCTTGCCGCCGTCCTGGCGCTGCGTCCGCGTGTGCTGCTACTCGACGAGCCCACGTCTCAGCTCGATCCCGTTGCCGAGAAGAATTTTCTGCACGCGCTGTTTCGCGTGAACCGTGAGCTGGGCTGCACGGTTGTTGTGGCTACGCATCAACCGCGGCCGATGCTCGAGTATGCGACGTGTGCGTACCGGATTGAGGGCGGTCGCGTGCGCGAGGTGGCGGATACGGCTTCTTTGGGACGCCGAGAATCGCTGTTTTCCGATGACATGTTGGGGTGGGGTGCCATCCGATGTGCAAAAAACGGAGTATTCAGCAGGCGTGAGGACAATTTGGGCTCTCTGGAGCCGCTCGGGGACGTATCGAGCGCGAAAAGAAGTTCGGAATTGGACAAATCGTCCGAATTTGTGGCGCAAATGTTGCTCGAGAACGGCTCGGAAGCCTTCCCGCGCACGAATGGAAGCAGAATACTCCAAAAAATGCACGCTGGGTCGGCTACCACCCTGTCGGAAGGCTGGTTTCGCTACGATCGCGCGGGCGGTTGGGTGCTGCGCGGGCTCGATGCGTCGTTTTCGGCTGGCGCGGTGCATGCAGTCGTGGGCGGAAACGGCTGCGGCAAGTCGACGATGCTTTCGGTGCTGGCCAAGACCGCCAAGCTGCAGCGCGGCCGCATGGTGCGCGGAGCGGCCTCGGCGGCGCTGTTGCCTCAGAATCCCAAAGCATTGCTGGTTGCCGAGACGGTTCGCGATGAGCTGATGGAATGGGCCTCGACCTGCGGATATGACGAGAACTTGGCGCGGGAGCGTGCGGCGCAACTGGGATTGGACGGCCTGGAGACGCGTCACCCCTACGACCTCTCGGGCGGACAGCGCCAGCTGCTCGCGCTGGCAAAGCTGCTGCTGATTGGCCCCGAGCTGCTGCTGCTTGACGAGCCCACGAAGGGCTTGGACCTGGAGAGCCGCCGCATCATCGCCCGCGCCCTGCGTGACCATGCGAAGGCTGGCGGCACCGTCATCATGGCTACGCACGATTTGGACTTTGCTGAGCAGGTCGCCGACGACATCGCCATGATGTTCGATGGCGAGATTGCCTGCATGGAGCCGCCGGCCGACTTCTTTGCCGACAACGTGTTTTATAGGGCGTGATGGGATGGCGGATTATCGCATCGTGCGCCTACTCGCAAAACTGGAGATACCGCTGCTGCTGGCGGTGCCAGCCGTGATGGCTGCGGCGTTGCTGGCGGGCGTTGAGCAGGCGGCGCTCGCCATGCTTGTCGTGGTGGCGCTGGTGCTTGCGCTGTTCTTTGCGGGCTACGAGGCGTCGCGCCCGGGCTTACGCCAGATTATGCCAACGCTGGTTCTGGCGGCGTTGGCTGCGGCGGGGCGCATTCTGTTTGGCCCCATTCCCGACTTTAAACCGGTGAGCGCCATCGCCATTATCGCGGGGGCGACGCTTGGTTGCCGCAATGGTTTTATGGTTGGCGCGCTGGCGGCGCTGACCAGCAATTTCTTTTTTGGACAGGGCATGTGGACGCCGTGGCAGATGTATGCCTGGGGGCTCGTGGGATACGTTGGCGGTGCGCTGGCGCATGCCGGCGCTTTTGATCGCGCCGATGGCACCGTGCGTATGCCGGCGCTGTTGATCTACGGCTTTGCTTCGGGTTTGCTGTACGGCGTTGTGATCAACGCGTATGACATCATTGGGTTTGTACAGCCGCTCACGTGGGCGGGTGCCATGGCGCGTCTTGCCACCGCCGTACCGTTCGATATCACGCACGGCCTTGCGACCTGCGTGTTTTTGGTCGCCCTGTACAAGCCTTGGTGTCGCCGCATCAACCGAGTCGTCGTGAAATACGGGCTGTAGGGTTGGTTACGCCGGGGCGGGAATCAATACTGCCGAAGCGCCATTTCAAAACTATGCCGGTTTACGGGGCCAGATTGGCACAAGCAGACCATGCCGGCTATCTTTGAAATAGAGCAAGCCGTTTACCTGCGGTTTTATTATTTCGGAATTGCGTATGGTTGGGGGTTCGCGATTCAGCCCCGTAAACCGGCATAGTTTTGAAATAGCCGGCTGATACGACGGGCATCGTGGCCCTCAGAGAGCCAAATTGATCCGTTTTCTTTCGCCTCCAGACGTTCCCAGGGAATCAGCTGAACCCGCCCGCCACGGAATCGGCCTATCTACTACGTTTGGCCCGACACCCCCAAACACAACCGCGTTTTATGAAAAACCGCAGGCTTTCTACCTGCGGTTTTCTTTTTGCGTTGTTCGCTGTGGTTGAGGGTAGTGGCTTAAACGTAGTAGATGGGCCAGTTTCGTGACAAGCGGGCCGCGTGGATGCCCTCGCGAGGTGAAAATGATCCCTTTTCCTCCGTCCCCAGGGGATTAGTTGGGGCTAGAGCTCTAGGGTGAGGGTGACGGGGCAGTGGTCGCTGCCGAAGATGTCGCCGCGGATGCCGGTGTCGCGTACGTTGTCGGCGATTGCGTCGCTTACCAGGAAGTAGTCGATGCGCCAGCCGGCGTTGTTCTTGCGGGCATTAAAGCGGTAGCTCCACCAGCTGTAGACGCCCTCGACGTCGGGGTTTGCCGCGCGCCAGGTATCGGTAAAGCCGGCGTTGAGCAGCTCGGTAAACTTGCCGCGCTCCTCGTTCGAAAAGCCGGCGTTGCCGCGGTTGGACTTGGGGTTCTTAAGGTCGATCTCCTCGTGCGCCACGTTAAAGTCGCCGCAGGTCACGACGGGTTTGCCGGTCTCGCGCTCGAGCGCGTTCAAAAAGCCGCGGTAAGCATCGTCCCAGGCCATGCGCACGTCGATGCGGGCGAGTTCGTTTTGCGCGTTGGGAGTGTAGACATCCACAAACCAGAACTTGTCGAACTCCAGCGCGCAGACGCGGCCCTCGGTTGCGGCTTGGGCGACGAGTACGGCCGCCTCGTTCTCGCCGGCGTAGGGTAGCAGTGCGTCGGCGTGCAGCACGCGCAGCGGTTCCTGGCGGCTAAAGACCGCAGTGCCCGAATAGCCTTTACGCTCGGCGTAGCTCCAGGTTTGGTGATAGCCGGCCAGGTCAATATCGACCTGGCCTTCTTGCAACTTGGTCTCTTGCAGCGCCAGGATATCGACGTCGAGTTCTTGCGCGATCTGGATAAAGCTCGGGTCCTTTTTGAGCACGGCGCGCAGGCCGTTGACGTTCCACGAGGCGAAAGTGTAAGTCTGAGGCATGGTGTCCTTTCGACGGGGTTGGCAGGCTTAAGATTAGCGCAACAGGGGCGGGGTGGGCTCCGCGCATGCTGACTTAAAGGTCGCATGCTGGGACATCGCCCGACGCCGCCCGATCAACAAGGACGGAGGGCTCATATGACGCAGGCAATATCGGACCCCAGGCAGGCGTCCGCCGCGCTGGCGGATCTGTTTGACACCCACAAGCGCGTGGTCTTCTTTGGCGGCGCTGGTGTTTCCACGGCAAGTGGCATCCCCGATTTCCGCAGCGTGGACGGCCTGTATCACCAGCAGTTTGCCTACCCGCCCGAGACTATGCTCTCGCATAGCTTTTATGAGACACATCCGGCCGAGTTCTTCGACTTTTACCGCACCAAGATGATCGCGCTTAACGCTAAGCCCAACCGCTGTCACACCAAGCTGGCCGAGCTGGAGCGCGCCGGCAAGCTTGATGCCGTGGTGACGCAAAACATCGACGGCTTGCATCAGATGGCGGGCTCGCAGCGCGTGTTCGAGCTGCACGGATCGGTCCATCGCAACATTTGCCAGTCGTGCGGCGCGGTCTATAGCGCCGAGTGGATTTGCTCGCGCGAGCACGAGGACGCCGCGGGCGTGCCCGTGTGCCCCGCGTGCGGTGGTCGCATCAAGCCCGATGTGGTGCTTTCTTGCGACATCGCGGCCGCGTTTGCGTTCTAGCCCGTGTGCGCGGATACAATAGAAAGACTGATTGCAAAGCGACCCCGCCGCCAGCTCCCCAAGCTCGGCGGCGTGGGCATTTTAGGAGGATGTTCATGGCGAACGACAGCAAGACATGGCGGTGCGGAAAGTATGAGCTCAGCTTTGACCGTCCGCGCATCATGGGCGTCCTCAACGTGACGCCCGATTCGTTTAGCGACGGCGGGGAGCACTTCGACCCGGATGCCGCCATCGAGTACGGCCTGGCGATGCTTGACGCCGGCGCCGACATCATCGACGTGGGCGGTGAGTCCACGCGCCCCGGCTTTACCCCGGTTAATCCCGACGAGGAGGCTCGCCGCGTGCTGCCCGTGGTGCGCGCGCTGGCCAAAGAGGGCGCCATCGTCTCGATCGACACGCGCCACGTGGCGGTTGCCAAGGCGGCCGTGCGCTGCGGCGCCTCGATCGTCAACGACGTGACGGGCTTCACCGACCCCAAGATGGTCGAGTTTGTTAAGACGAGCACCTGCGGCGTCATCGTGATGCATGCCGGCGAGGTCGCCGCGCCTACACGCACGCACGCAACGGTGCAGCTCGATACCTCGGCTGCGGCGTTTGTTGCCGAGAAGGCGCGCGAGGCGGCTGCCGAGGCCGCGCGTGAGGCTGAGAAGCCGGCTCGCCGCCGTCGCGGCAAGTTACTGGGCGAGCCTAAGCCGGAGGCCAAGCTTCCGGGCGGCGTGGTGCAGCCCTCGTTGCCGTTTGGCGATCCGGAGCCCGCGACCGAGCCTGCAAGCGAGCAGGAGACGCCGGCCGCCGAGCAGGCTGCTGCCGCCGAGACCGTCGCGCCCGCGCCCGAGGCCACCGAGGCCGCATCGGAGTCCAATGACCGCCTGGCCGCCATGATGCGCCGCAGCGCCCGCCGCGAGGAGGCCTACGTGCCCACCTCGCAGCTCCGCCGCTTCACCCTGCCCGATTCGGCGCCCATCATGCGCCGCGTCATGGGCTTTCTGTCCGACCAGGCCCGCGCGCTCATCCACGCCGGCGTGTCGCGCGACCGCATCTGCATCGATCCTGGCCCGGGCTTTGGTAAGTCGGCTAACGAGGACATCGTCATCCAGCGCGAGACTGCCAAGATGGCGTCACTGGGCTATCCGCTCATGTGCGCTGTATCGCGCAAGCGCTTTGTGGGCGCCGTCTCGGGCGTGACCGAGGCCGCCGAGCGCGATGCCGCTACGTTTGGCGTGTGCCTGGGCGCCATCCAGGCCGGCGCCAACGTCGTGCGCGTGCACGACGCCGCGGGCTTTGCGCAGTTCCTGAACGGCTACTGGGCGGTTGCCAAGCCGCAGCCGCGCCGCGCGTTTGTGGCCGTGGGATCCAACTTGGGGCATCGCTGCGACAACATCCGCGCCGCACGCGACATGATCGCCGAGATTCCACTTACCTGCGTGTCCAACTCCTCCAAGATCTACGAGAGCGAGCCGGCCTACGAGACGCGCCAGGACGCGTTTGCCAACGCCGTCATCGAGATCAAGACCGAGTTGGCGCCGCTGGTGCTGCTCGACGAGCTCATGAAGATCGAGGCCGAGCTGGGCCGCGACCGCTCCAAAAAGGCCAAGGCCAACGGTCCGCGCACCATCGACCTGGACCTGCTGTGGATGGACGGCGAGACCCACGGCGGCAAAAAGCTGCGCCTGCCGCATCCGCTGATCGGCGAGCGCGACTTTGTGCTGGTGCCGCTCGAGGATCTGATGCACGACCCGGCGCGGTTCTTCCGCTACAACGGCGTCGAGGTCAAGGAGCCCGAGGATCGCGTGGGCCATATCGTGGGTGAATTGGGGCGTATGTAGATGATCGAGACGAACGCTGTAGTCGCTGCCACTGAGCTCGACGCGGCGCGTGACGCGGGTCGCGAGGGCGTGTCCGCGGGCTGGTGCGCGTGGAGCGTGGGCGATGCTTCGCTGACGTTTTCGCTGGTCGTGCGTCCGGATGTGAACATGCATGCCTTCCACGGCCTGCCGTTTGTGGCCGCGATGGGCATGATGGACGCGCTCGTGGGCACGGCTTCGACGCCGGGGTTGGGCCTTGCCGGCAAGGTGGGCATTGAGTGGCCGAGCAATATCGTGTGCGGTGCGCCTGCGTTTGAGACGTCGCTCGCGCGTGTTGCCGTGAACGGCGGTGCCGGTGCTGCGGGCATGTTTGCCGCGGTGACGGTTGATATTGAACGTGCGGCGCTGGGCGAGCTTGGCGTGGATATGGCCGACGAGGTGCTGGTCGAGGCATTGGCCACCGCCGTGCTGACCCGCGTGGACACCTGGGCGGTTGCCGCCAACACACCACAGGGCGCTGCCGGCCCGCTGGCTCCGGTGCTGGGTGAGTACTTCGATATGGTGCCGCTGCTGGGTCGTCAGGTTGCGGCGGTGTCGCCCAACGGTTTGCCGCTTGCGGTCGGTGTGTTTGCGGGCCTGGACATCTGGGGCCGCGCGACCATCAAGACCGATGCCGGCGAGCAGGAGTTTCCGCCCGAGGCCGTACGGATTCGCGGGCTGTAACGCGGGGCGTTCGCGCCCAAAGATAGACATGACAACAAGACCCTCCTCGGCCTGTGCCGGGGAGGGTTTCGCCTATCTGGGGAATGGGTTGCCAGCGCCCTATTCCTCAAAACTGAAAAATTTTCGTTTTTGAGGAATAGGATTAAGGCGGCTCGGTCTTTCGCGAGGTATATTCGCTATAGAGCCTATTCCTCAAAACTGAAAATTTTTCAGTTTTGAGGAATAGCGATAAAAGACCGCGAGGAGGCCCCGATGAAACTCATCAATAGAACGTCATATATGGACACGTTGACGAGTCTTATTGGCGTGCCGGACATCAAGGTCATCACGGGCATCCGTCGTAGCGGTAAATCAAAATTGCTCGAGGCCCTCCGCGATTACGTGGAGGCACATCTGTCCAATTCGAATGTCATCCATATCAACTACAACCTCGATGAGTTCGAGAACCTGCTCGAGTATCACGCGCTGCTCGCCTATGTAAAAGAGCATCGAGTGTCCGGCAAACAAAACTTTCTGCTTATCGATGAAGTTCAGATGTGCGACGGTTTTGAGCGTGCGATCAATAGCCTTCACGCATCCGAGCAGTACGACATATTCATTACCGGATCGAATGCCTTTTTGCTGTCGAGCGATCTGTCGACGCTCTTTACGGGGCGTACGTTCGAGA
Source organism: Collinsella sp. AF39-11AT (assembly GCF_003474585.1). Taxonomy (NCBI): domain Bacteria; kingdom Bacillati; phylum Actinomycetota; class Coriobacteriia; order Coriobacteriales; family Coriobacteriaceae; genus Collinsella; species Collinsella sp. AF39-11AT. Next base: position 37,375 of record NZ_QROG01000006.1, read on the forward strand.
TCGAGGTTTTCCCATTCTCGTTTGAGGAGTATCGTCTCTATGGCGACGAGGGCGAGGTCGACCGCGACTTCGATGAGTACGCGAGAACCGGCGGTATGTCCGGCTCTTACCCTTATCCACTGCAGGAGCAGCGCTATCAATATCTCTCCAACGTCTTCAAGACGCTCATTGTGAGAGATATCGTGCAGCGGCATAACGTGAGAAACGAATCGGCGCTGCTGCGCATTGCCGATTACATGATGGACAACGTTTCCAACATTACGTCGGCACGCAACATTACTGATGCATTAAATGCGGATGGGTTAAAGATTACGAACAAGACGGTCGGCACGTACATGGGGTACCTGTGCGATGCGTTTGCCTTCTATAAAGTTCGTCGGTACGACATTCGCGGCAAAAAATACCTTAAGAGCGGCGAGAAGTACTATCTGGCGGACCATGCGTTTAAATATGCGCTGCTTGGTACACGTGATATGGATTGGGGACGCGTATACGAGAACATGGTGGCAATCGAGCTGCTGCGTCGCGGATACGAGGTATACGTCGGCGTGCTCTATAAAAAGGAAATAGACTTTGTAGCAATCAAGCGGAGCGAGAAACTCTACATTCAGGTGAGCGACGACATCAGCTCGGATAAGACATTTGAACGCGAGATTTCGCCACTGCTGAGCATTGGCGATGCGTATCCCAAGATGATTCTCGCCCGCACGCATCACGAGGCCACGGATCGCGACGGAGTGCAGATCGTGGACCTGGCGAGGTGGTTGTGCGGCGAGGCGTAGCAGAAAGCCTATTCCTCAAAACTGAAAAAAATTCGTTTTTGAGGAATAGGACCGATGCATTGCTTAGTCCGCCGCTCGCGCCCGTGCTCGACTTAAGCCCCTGCCTTACCCCAGCTCCTGCATGCGGCGGTAGATTTCGCAGATGCCCTTGATGGTGAGCTGTCCGTCGACCACGTCGAAGGCATCGGTCGAATCGGCGACGATGCCCGCGAGACCGCCCGTGGCGATAACGGTGGCATCCTCGCGGCCCAGCTCGCGCTTCATGCGCTCGACCAGGCCCTCGGCCATGGCAGCAGCGCCCACCACGGCGCCGACCTTGATGCACTCCTCGGTATCGCGGCCGATGGCATGCTCGGGCGCCTCGAGCGGCACGCTGGCGAGCTTGGCGGCACGGGCGGCAAGCGCGTCCATGGAGATGCGGATGCCCGGCGCGATCGCTCCGCCAATGTAATAACCGTCCTCATCGATGACGTCGATATTGGTCGCGGTGCCAAAGTCCACCACGATTGCCGGCGCGCCGTAGAAAGTTTCGGCCGCAACGGCGTTAGCGACGCGATCGGCGCCTACGGCTTGGGGACGCGCCGCGCGCAGCTTGGTCACGGCGGCCGTCTGCGGCCCGATGACGATGGCGTCTGCGGCAATGCGGTCGGCCACGGCGTGCCACTCGCGCGAGAGCTGCGGCACCACGCCCGCAAAGGCGATCGCGTCAACCGCATCGAGCGAGAGGCCGTACATCTTAAAGAAACCCATCAGGCGCACGTGGATCTCGTCGGCGGTATAGGAGCGGTCGGTGGGCATGCGCCACGACTGCACCAGCTCGTCTCCGTCGAACAGGCCCATGGCCGTCTGCGTGTTTCCCATATCGATAGCGAGCAGCATGTCTACTCCCAGTGTTGGCATAAAAGGACGCGCACCATTGTATACGCGCCGTCGACGGCGCTCGGCCGCGATTCGTTTACGGTGATAGGGGCTGAGGGGTTTAAATATGAAGGAATTATGCTCTACGAGATTTTCCTTGCCGTTTACCGAACTCCCGCGTAATATTCTTTCTTGCGCACATGAGGCGCCCAGACATTGCGGGGTGGAGCAGTCTGGTAGCTCGCCGGGCTCATAACCCGGAGGTCGTAGGTTCAAATCCTGCCCCCGCGACCAAGAACTTGCAGCTCGTCGGCCTAGCCGGCGAGCTTTTTTGTTATTCCGGGACCGTGTTTTCGGTCCAATTCCCAACCTCTCAATCAAAGATCTCGATCTGTAACATCTAGACCCGATTTGGGCGGCTAGATGTTACAGATCGAGATGTTTCGGCAGGACGGTCTTCGTTTGTCTAAATCTGTAACACGAGGGACGGTTTTTACTGAGTAACTGTTACAGATCTAGATCTTTCGGCAGGCTAGATTGGTTCGTCTCAATCTGTAACAGTTGCTCGGCAAAATAGGGCCTAACTGTTACAGATTGAGACAAACCGACGGGCCGTCCGCTCCATCCACCTGCCGCCACCTGATATTCGCCGATTTTCGTTGTGCCGCTGTACCTCCATGCCATATCCTCTAGACAACTACGCGGCAACATCGCCGCCGCGCCTACAAGAGAGGAATGTCCATGACCGCACCTGCCACTAAGCTGCTCCAGCCCATTACGGTTGGCCCCCTTGAGCTCAAGAACCGCATTATGTTCCCGCCGCTCACCACCGGCTACGAGGAGCGCGACGGTTCCATTGGCGAGCGCAGCCTGGCTTTTTACGAGCGCCTGGCCCGTGGCGGCGTGAGCTACATCGTCATCGGCGACGTCGCTCCCGTTATGACCGCGAGCCCCACGCCCAAGCTGGCGACCGATGCCCAGATCCCCACGTTTAAGGCGCTGGCCGACGCCGTCCACAAGCACGGTGCCAAGGTCGCGCTGCAGCTGTTCCATCCCGAGTACGACGTGCCCGGTGTCGGCCGCATGGTCATGGGTTCCATGGCCGCTGCGAAAGCTGCGCAGGAGGCCAAGGCCGCCGGCGACGAGGAGGCCTTTGCCGCCAAGATGGCCGAGTCCAACGAGATTCGCAAGCAGGCCTACGCCAAGCTGCACCACGACATGCAGCACTTTGTGAACGAGGCCACCGTGGAGCAACTCACCCAGATCAAGGAGGCCATCGCTGCCTCGGCCGCTCGCGCACAGCAGGCCGGGATCGACGCCATCGAGGTCCACGGCGACCGCCTGGTGGGTTCGCTGTGCTCGGCCATCCTCAACAAGCGCACCGACGAGTACGGCGGCTCGTTCGAGAACCGCGTTCGCTACGCGCTGGAGGTCGTCGCCGCCATTAAGGAAGCCGCACCGGAGCTGATGGTGGAGTACAAGCTCCCCGTGATCATGGAGAACCCCGACGGCACGCCGCGCGGCAAGGGCGGCCTGCAGCCCGATGAGGCCTGCGAGTTTGCCAAGCTGCTCGAGGGCGCGGGCATCGACATGATCCAGGTCGCGCAGGCCAACCACACCGGCAACATGGGAGACACCATTCCGCCCATGGGCGCCATGCCCTACAACTGGACGCTGCCGGTGGCCGAGCGCGTCAAGGCCCTGGTCTCCGTGCCGGTGGCAACCGTCGGCCGCGTTGTCTCGGTCGAGGCCGGTGAGAAGATTCTGGAAGACGGCGCGGCCGACATCATCGCCTACGGCCGCTCGCTCATGTGCGACCCCGACATTGCGCTGAAGGCCGCCACGGGTGAGCCCATCCGCGAGTGCCTCAACTGCAACAAGGGCTGCGTCGACGCGATTCAAAACCGCAAATACATCTCGTGCGTGCTCAATGCCGAGAACGGCGACGAGGCGACCATCGCCATTAAGCCGGGCGAGGGCGACAAGAAGATCGCCGTGGTGGGCGGCGGTATTGCCGGCCTGGAGGCCGCGCGCGTGGCGGCCAAGCGCGGCTACGACGTGACCGTCTATGAGGCGAGCGATCATCTGGGCGGCCAGATTGTGCTGGCGGCCGCGCCTCCGCGCAAGGACGAGATCATGCGCTCGGTGGAGTATTACGAGAAGATTCTGCCCGGCCTGGGCGTAAAGGTTGAGCTCAACCATGCCGCTACGGCCGAGGACCTCAACGCCGCCGACGCCGCGATTGTGGCTGTGGGCGCGCACGACGTGGTCATCCCCGTTCCGGGCGCCGATTCGGACAAGGTCGTCTCGAGCTGGGACGTGCTGGCCGGCAAGGCGGAGCTCGCGGGCTGCGTCGCCGTTATCGGCGGCGGCCTGGTGGGCACCGAGACTGCCGAGTACCTGCTGCAGAACGGCTGCGAGGTGGCGATTGTCGAGATGCTCGACAAGATTGCCGCAGGCGAGTCCGAGACCATTCTGCCGCTGATTATGAACGACTTTGCCGCCCACAACGTTGAGCAGCATGTTAAGACCCGCCTGACCGCCATTACCGACGAGGGCGTGGAGGCCGTTCGAACCACCGAGGACGGCGCCGAGGAGCCGGTGAAGATCGCCTGCGATTACGTGGTGATGGCCGTGGGCTCCAAGGCCAACGGGTTTGACCTGGACGGCGTAACGGTGCCCGTGACCTGCGTGGGCGACTGCTCGGGCGAGCGCACCGCCGACATTGCGAGCGCCATTCGCACGGCGTATCACGCGGCCAACGAGCTCTAAGTAAGAAAGCTATCGCGTATTGAGTGGGCGGGGAGTGCCGTATCGGCGCTCCCCGCCTTTTTTGCCAATGAGGGCGCCCCTGACCAGCGGGTTCAGAAAATCCGAATTTCATGCACCAGAAAATCCGACTCCTTAGAACATGAAAATCCGAATCGCAACCACCCGAAAATCCGAATTTGCTACAGTGGAATAGAGGAATCAGAAAGCAGGAACTGGAAATCTGCGGGGGTGGCTCATGGCGGGCGAAAGGCTACATCGGGACGGATACATCCCGCGTATCGTGGATGCGCAAATCGAACGCTACCTTCGCGTCTTTGGCGCGGTCGAGATTGCGGGCACCAAGTGGTGCGGCAAGACGTGGGCCGCGCTTGAGCACGGGGCGTCCGCCTCGTATGTCGACGAGAATCTCGACCTCGCGCGTGCCGACCCGGCGATGATGTTGCTGGGAGACCGTCCGCATATTATCCATGAGTGGCAGCGAGTTCCCCAGATTTGGGACTACGTTAGACACGAGGTTGACCGCACCCGGGGCACGCGCGGCGCCTATATCCTCACGGGTTCCGCCACGCCTGCGTTTGGCTCAAAGACGGAGGCACCCGCGCATAGTGGAGCCGGCCGCATCGGCCGCGTCCGCATGTACCCCATGACGCTTGCCGAGACAGGTGAGTCCAGCGGCAAGGTGAGCCTGGCGGGCTTGTTTGAGCATCGTTTTGAGCCCTGTCGGTGCAATGGCGATACACCGGGGCTTGTCGAAGCCGCCTGCCGCGGCGGCTGGCCCGAGGCGATCGATATGGTTTCGGCTGACGCCCAGCTCATCGCTCGCGAATATCTCAACACTACGTTTTCGAGCAGCTTCCCGGCGGTTGGTCTCGACCCCGATATTGCTCGTCGAGTCTCCGCATCGATCGCGCGCAATCTGGGACAGGCGACCACGTATAAAACGATTCTTATGGATATGTTCGGTGCCGAGGGGGAACCCGCAGCGTTTGCCGACGAGACCAAGGTGCGCAGGTACCTGGATGCCCTCAAAGGCATGTTCATTCTCGAGGAGGTCCCCGGTTGGGTTCCCGCCGCGCGCGACAAACGACGCTTTACCGTCAAGCCCAAGCGCTATCTGGCAGATCCGAGCCTTGCTTGCGCCTTGCTAGGTATGTCCTTGCAGGCGCTGCTTGCCGACTGGCAGACATTTGGTCTGGTGTTTGAGAATTTGGTCATACGCGATCTTTCGGTCTACGCACGTTCGCTCGACCTGCTGGATAGCACGCCCGTGCGCTATTATCGCGACGATTCGGGCCTTGAATGCGATGCCATCGTGCAGCTAGCCGATGGACGGTGGGCCGCCTTTGAGATTAAGGTGAGCGAAGATAAGGCGAGCGCCGGCGTTGAGAGCCTCAAGCGCGTTCGCAAGAAGGTCTGTGGAAATCTTCGTTCACGCACACGCGAACCGGAGTTTATGGCCGTGATTGTGGGGGTGGGTGAGTACGCCCGCGAGGTCGAGGACGGTATCTACGTGATACCCGTGCGCGCGTTGGGGTGTTAAGGGGCGGCACGCCGTGTGCCCGCTGCCCGGTGCTGCGGATTGGTGCAAGTGGTCAGGTTTGTTTGCACCATGTCCTTGGCATATGGAAGAAGCTGCTATTCGTAATCTTTAAGACATCATTAAGGCTTGCGCTGTGGAGCAAACCGCAGGTCAATGCTATTCTTTTACCTTATCGTATGGTGTTGTATTCTGCCTGAATTCTATGCCTACGAGCAACGGATTGATCGCGACCAAGCGGAAAGGACGGCACGCCCGCTAGCAGGGCAAACGCAAACGATGAGTGGCATGGACCGACATAGCGAGCTCCAGCAGCACAAGACGGCGGCCGAGTACCGCCAAGCTGCCGACGAGCATGTGCGGACCCTCAAGGATTTCTGGAAGGATTTCCTGGTGAGCGGTCTGTTTGTGCTGGCCGCCATCGTTGCCATCTTTGCATGCCTTGCCTGGTTTGCCGCGAACAATCGAGTGAGCGCCACGGGGAGTACGATCGGGGCGAAGGGCCCACGGTTTGTGCTCTCGGGAACGCAGGGCGGCACGGCAGGTAAGTACGACGCCCAGGACAACTACGCGTCGGACAGTACAAGCCTTGCCGTGAACAATCTTTTCAACCTCAATAACATGAGTGCCGATGGCAGTCTTTCTCCGGGGTCGGCGGGCCAGCTTCAGCTCAACGTCAAGCCGCTCTGCAACGACCTGCACGATATTACGGTGGAGATGACCTGGGAGATTTCTGTCCAGACGAGCGTTGCGGGCACGGACTCCGTTGTGGACGCATCGACAAACGAAGAGATCATCAACTCGCTTAAAGATTTGGTGCGCGGTCATATCCTGGTTTTCCAGGGCAAAGACACCTCTGGCTTTTACTCCAATCCGCTGGTTCCCACGACAACCACGGTGACCCAGGACGGAGCGAGCGTCACCGTCATTACGCAGAGCTTTACCATCCCGGCGCGGAGCTTTTGCGCTGAGGGCTCAAATAGCACGACCAAAACCGCAACCAAAACCCTCTACTGGATTTGGCCGGAGCAGTTCAAGAGCTATGTTCGCACGGGCAACGCCGGCTACGGTGGCAACCTTTTCGCTAACACAGGCGACGAGGGGGGATACACAACCCTCGTCGGCGACATCAACAATAACCACGCGCGCTATTTCCGCGCCGATAGCACGAGCGTGCCAGGTCAGGCGCCTAGCGCGGTTCCGCCTGTCGGAGCCGGCATGTCCTCTGCGGATGTGGAAACCTGCGCCAGCTACTACAACAACGCCGACGAGATTATCGGCAAGAACGTCAAGTACATTCGCGTGCGCTTCACCGCCAAGGAGGCGGATAAATAAATGGACGAGCAGCTTAATGCCCGCGAGCAGGGCGATATCAAACACAACGAAGGAGCGGCAAACCCCGGCGGCAACGGGTTCGGCTCGCACGGCGAAGCGCGTCCGGCTGGCCGCATCGAGCGCATCAAGGCTTGGGTGAGCGACCACCGTCGCGAATCCCTGGCCATCGTGGGTCTGGTGGCCGTGCTTCTCGTGTTGCTGGGATTGACGCTCGGATGGTTCGTCGATGCCAATCGCGGCTCCACCGTTGGCAAGATCAAGGAGCCGGCGGAGCTCAAAGTGCTGGGCCCCAACGCTACGGCAACAGAGCAGGTCGACCTGAGCTACAACCCCGAATACGGCGATACCAAGACCGGCAACACGGTGACGCTCAAGCGTGCGTTTTGCGTGCAGACGGGCGGTGACGGTTTTGAGCTGCAACTCGCGAATACGACCAACATTACGGGTCTCACTATTGAGCTGTACAGAGCCGAGAACACGTCTGCGCTCCAGACGCCCGACGTGAGCGGTACCGCAGACGGCAAATCTTATAGCTGGAAAGCAACCGGAGAGAACCTGCTGACGAGCTTCGAATATATCAACAAGGAGAACGACGGTCTGGCAGCCGTGCCGGGCGAGGGCGCAAGCGACCCTACATTCAAGGACTATCAAAACGTCCAGCGCAACGCGCGCCCGCTCTACCGATACAAGAAATTCGGCAAAGGCGACCTCAACGCTAAGACACTCGACAACTCGACTGGCAATGACACGCTTAACTTTATCATCAAGCTTTCGTGGGACGAGAGCGCCAAAGAGACCGACGTGATTTACCTGATCGCGCGCAACACGAGCGGCAAGTAGGAGAGGGGGCGCACATGGAGAAGCAAGAGAAACAGCAGGATGCCGAGCGCGAGCAGCTGGCAAAAAGCAAGAGCCTAGTCAAGAACAAGCTGGTTGTGGCGGCAATCGCACTTATTTGCGCCGTGGCGCTCGTGACGGGTGGCTACTTTACCTATTCCGCCTACACCGCCAACGGATTTCTAAAGTCCGTCGCCGCAACGGGCACTGCGCAGAGCCTATTTGCAAGCGATTTGCTCACGGGCTATATGAGTGCGCCTAGCCCCGACGAGCTCGCCCGTGCCCAGCGCTCCGTTACGGTGTATCCCAACAACGGGCAGTGCAACTTTACCTTTAGCATCTACAACTACTTGCTGGGCAACAGCAACTTCTGCAACGACAAAAATGTGACATACACCTTGACGGTCGAGGGGCACGGGCTCGATGGCGCCACGTGGAGCTATGCGCCCCAGCCCGGTAGCAGCGTCACGCTTCCGGAGAATCAACCTACCAAGAACGACTACACCGTGACGTTCCCTGAGGACAAGCTGGGACATGCCTACTTTGTGATTAAGGCCACGGTCGTATCGGAGAAGAGTCCCGGCACCGAGCTTACCTGCCTGGCGGCGAAAGTCGTGCCGTCAAAGAGGGCCGAGGTCAAGACCGCGGCGGTCGAGGGCGCGCTGGTCGATGAGGCTGGTAAGTTTACTGATTACGCTGCGTATAACTACCGCGTGACGGTCACGGGAGCACCGGCGAACGTCACGCTCACGTGGGGGGAGAACGTGGAGATCGACCCGTTCTTCGCGACCAACCATAGCGCGACGGTGGATGCTACAGCTCGCACGGCTACGTTCACCATGGAGCCGGGTTCGATGGTCGTCAACTTCTACCGAGCGGACGGCAAAACGCCTGGTGGCTGGGATGACCTGGGCATTAGCGCGAGCGGAACCACCCAAGCGGGTACGACGGAGACTCAATAACTCTGGCAGCAGAGTTTTTAGGATAAGAGGTACGGAATCGATGAGAACGGCAAAGCGCATACTCGCAGAGTTCATGACGGTGGTCATGGTGCTCCAGGCATGCTCGCCCACGGTGGCCGCTGTGGCGGCCGGCTGGCAGAACATCTCGAGCGAGATTGCCGCCGCGTCTGCGGAGGCATCGGACGCTGCCGAGAGCGGTGAGACCAACGGCGATGCCGCGACCGGGCCTGGGTCGAGTGATACTGGTGCCGCGGGTGACAGTGCCCAGGATGGCGCTGCGAATGGCGACGCCGCAACGGGCGATACCGTCGATAGTGCCACGGGTTCCGATTCCACGGGCGATCAGGCGGAAGGCGACGATGCGGCAGGGGATGCCGCCGCTGGCGATGCCGAGCAAGATGCCGATGCCGCGGTTTCGGAAGACGCTGAGGCCCAGGCCGATGCTTCGATTACAAATCTTGATGAGCTTGTCGACCTGCTCAAGGCGAACGGCGCGGAAAGCATCGTGTGCAAAGACGACAGGAGCGGAATCCAAAGCCTCAATGTCACGTTGTCGAAAGCGTTCGCCGTCCTGTCTAACGCCGACGCTTCGCTTTACTATGATGCGCAGATCAAGGTTATCATCACGGGCGATGCGAAGCTCACTGAGTCGGCTGATAACGGCATGTCTTTCCAGGGCCTTGGCAGCGATGAGCGTCCGTTCGAAGGCAGGATCTATAGGTCGCTGGACGATGATAGTCCCGTCGAGCTTACGACTGATCGGACGGTCTTTAATAACCTCAAGCTGTCTGGCCAAAAAAATAGGGTCAGGATAAAGTGGGTGGGCGCGACTAGCTATAGCGCGCCGATGGTCGCTTCGAAGGTCAGCGGTGCGGAAAACAGCGAAGAGAGCAAGGCGCTCATCGCGTCGGTTGACATCGCGGATCCCGTGAACGCTGATGTGAAGGACACGACTTCCGCCTTGACGGCACCTCTCCTGGGTACGACGACGGGCAACCTTACCGCGAACGTTACCTATAGCCTCACCCCCACCTGTTCCCGAAAGAATCTCAACGCGAATGCGACGGGCAACATTGGCTTGATTGCCAACACGGTCGAGAGCGGGACCTTGACGGTTGAGTCCGTCACGTTCCCCAACGATCTGGCCTCAGACGGAACCGTCAAAACGAGCTCTGGCAACGCTGGCCTGCTCGTAGGCGAAGTCAAGGACGGTGCGACCCTGAGTATCGGCGCCCTGACCAACGTTCCCACCACCACCGTCCAGTCCACAAACGGCTCCGCCGGCGGTGTCGTAGGCCTCGTTGGCTCGAGCGCAGGTGCCATGGTCAACGTCACGGAAGCTCTCGACCTACGCGCGCTCACCGTCAAGGGCACCACCGCCAGCGGCGGTTTTATTGGCAAAGCGACCGTGCTCACGCTGGGCGCGGATAATAAGCAGATTAGGTGTCCTCTAAATATTGGCGATGAGAACAGCGCTTGTTCTGGTGGCGTTATCGGCGACGTGAGCTTTGCGCAGGGATTTATCGTTAAGCCCAATATGTTCGACCTGGGCAACCTTGTGACACTTGGTGCGTCGCAGCGCGCCGGCGCTCTTTTTGGCATGGCCGATATCTCTAATGGAGACATCGTGGTGCAAGGCGGGGCGTATAAGAGCAAACTCGCCTTACCAGAAGATGTTAGTGTCAACGGCAGCTACGGCGGCCTTGTCGGCAAGGTGTTCGCGACGAAAACGGACGACAAAGGCGCTTTGCGTGCCTTTGTGGTCCAAAAGGATGCGGATAAGAAAACGTGCTCAATTGAGTTTGAACTTGCGGGCAAGCTGTCCGATACGGGCGGTGTTGTTGGCTATGTTGGCGATAACGCGGATTCCAATTCGCAGCCTGTCAATTCGCAGCCTGTCGCCGCTGTGCTCGACGGCGTGACGGTTACGTGCAAGGGAGTTGCTTCGGCACGAACGGACGCCGGAAAGTTCGGTGGCGCCGTGGGTGTTATCGACACGCGCAGCGTGCTCGACGTGCGCGATTTTACGCTTACAAGCGATAATGCCATTGGCGGTGCAGCAAACAATCGCGCGGCTGGTATTGCGGGCTCCGCACGGAATGCCGTAATCAAGTTCAGCGGCATCACAAACCTGTCGGGCGCAAGCTTTGCCGAGAACGCCACGACGGGTCAGCTTGTCTACGAGAACAACAACGCACTGATTTTCGCTGCCGGCGATGGCTCTAACGGTAACGTAACCGATGAAGGCGCTACGGGTTGGACCTATAGGCGCAGCAACAAGGCCTCGAAGACGGATGATATCGCGACCTATGGCGAAGTTATTCGCTTGGGCGATAAATTTATTACGCTTGACCCCAGCACTCACAAGCTGACCTTGCCGGCATCGTTGGCGCTGACTAACGGTGCCTACACCCTAACCTCTGTTGAGGATTTCGCCAAACTTGTAATCACCTGGCAAACCAACGGCTACTACTCCATGGTCGAGGGCGTTTCTGAAAACAACCCGAACATCTTGCAGTCCTCGACCATTACGGTGAACGGCACTATTGATCTCAAGGGCACGGGCCTGACGGGTTTCACGCAGGATCGTGCAGACGGCTCGCAAGTTTTCTCGGGAACGTTGAACGGTGGCGGCACAATCAATCTTGCCGTCGGCGAGGCGTACGGCAAGCGTGGTGAAGACGTGCTCGACGGCAATAACACGAGCAACGGCAACGGCAAAATCTACCGCCACGGCCGCTTGGGCTTGTTCGCGGCCGTCAACGGTGCAACCATCTCCAACGTCACAATCGCTGGCTCCATGAAGTTCGATAACGGTTCGGCTATCGATGCCGGGTCGCTTGCGTGTGCCATCGTCGGCAACCTGTCATTGTCTGGCGTAACGTGCAAAACGAATATCGCGTGCGATGATACGTTTGCCAATGACGTGAACATTGGCGGTATTGCGGGCAGCGTGCTGGCGGCTTCTACGGTTGCGTTTAAGGATAACAGCAAGGCTCAAGCGACCATCGCTGCAACTAAAACGCTTAACGGCAATAGTCGCATTGGCGGCGCCATTGGTTATGCGGGCGATTATGGCTCGTCATTCAATGTTGCGGGCCTCGAAGTCGCCGGATCAATCGAAACTGGCGATTGCGCCGGCGGCAAGATTGCCCAAGTCGGTGGTCTTATCGGCTGCATCGCACAGAGTACCTACAATGCAGGGACAATAGCCAACTCAGCTGATAAGTACGTGAACATTTCGGGCCTTTCGTTCAATTCATTCGAAATGAAAGTCGGCAGGAACGGCGATAAGCTCAATGGCACGGGTGGTTTCTTGGGTTATAGCTGGGGCAACGCGGTCGTAACTATCGGAGATGAGAGCATTAACAAGAATGAAAACTCTTATGCTCTGAAAACGACCAACGCTTCTATAACCGCGACTGCGGATGATTCCAAGGAACTCGGTGGTCTTGTATACGCCGCGAGCGGCCACTGGATTATCAACAACTATGCCATCGATCTCTCGGGCACAACCATTAATGCGGGCGCCGCTCAGACGCTCGGCGTTCTAGTTTGCCGCGGCTGCAAGGTGGATGATAAGACGACATATGGCGTCGAGAGCTACCTAGGCCTGTACTTGGAGGACAGGGCTTATTGGGATACCGCCTATAGGGTGCCCACCGGCGAGGGGGCCATCGTTGCGTCGGGCGTAACGTCCTTCGATGAATGGGTTGGCAGCGGTGTAAAACCAAACAACGGCAGCAAGCTCATGGACGCCGACTGGAACACGGTCGTTTCGCTACACACACAGAAAAACAAGCTGGACATGGACGGCGATTCCACAAAAGACAACAGCTACCATAATCGCTCGTCTTTCGGTCGAAGCCAGAATACGAACGGCAATACCCGCTACTTCTACAACCTCGACATAGCCTCTAAGAATTGTGAAGGCGGCTTTAGTGGCAGTCAAATCGATACAGCGGAAAAGCTGCTCTTATGGTCTGCTTACCGTTATGCTCCCGAAGGTATTCGTTCGACAATCGTTCCCAATGGCACGACAGGGCTCGATGATTCCATAACCATAACGGGTACAATCGATTTGGCCGGCTACAGCTATTATCCAACTCAGCCGAGCGGAGAGGTGACGGTTGAGAATGCGACCATTACCTTCTGTTACTCCAAGATCAAGGCCGAGCAGAATGGCAACAAGCTAAATTCCGATGCTACCCAGCACGAGAACATGCACTGCGGTCTTTTTCGAACGGTGGCAAACGGCGATCTCACAGTAAAAAACGTCACTTTGCGTGGTACTGTTGGGCCCGTTATTAATGACGGAAAGAGCTCTGAAGACACTGATGGAGCAAGCGGAAGCTCTTCGGGCGCGCTCGTGTGCCGCTACGTGTATGGGTCCAGCGACGGCAATGGCACCAAGATTAGAAAGATCTCAATTGATGGTCTTACGCTCAACAATCTGATTGTCGACGGCGCCAACAGCGCCACGGATGCTAACGCCTATATGCCTCTGCTCATCAACGAGATGCAGAAGTACGTGAGCCTGAACGCGAAGAATATCAAGACTACTGGGTACACGAGTGACACCAAGGCGGCTACGTCGCTGTTCGGAAAGCTTGGTGTAGGCAGTGAGGCCGATCAGGTGACGGCAAAGTTTGAGCAAATCAGCTTGCCCAGCCAAAAGAATAAAACGATCTTCACCCATGCGAGCCTGCTGGAGAGTTTTGGCTACGGAAGCACGAGCACGGGCTCTGCGGACTACACCTTTACTAAGGCCGATGCCGATGCCGGAATGGTGACGTACGGAAGCGAAATCGATGCCGAGAACAAGGAGTACTCGGGCAAGCAGCTTTGGTATTACGACGAAGCGACGTATGGTGCCGTGAGCGGCTATGTGACGGTTGATGGTAAGAAGGACGGTGACGTCAGGCCTTGGTTCGGTGACTACCTTCCTTATGTTTACAAGGGAAAAGCCACCGAGGATGGCGTCCAGTATCACGAAATTAAAGTCAACCAGCGCATTCCAAAGCTGGTAGAGGGATGCGGCACATATGGCGATCCGTATGCCGTTAAGGACGCGGCGGAAATGAACGCCATCGCCAACTATATCAACAACCAAACCGCGCTCGACGGCTGGGAGGTCACCATTGTCGTCGACCAGAGTACGCTCTGCAATCGCCGTAGAAACAACTCAAATGACAATGAGATTACGTACGTCTATAAGCAGGCGAACGACGCCGGGGAGAAGTGGGAGAAGAGGACCGGCGATAACGCCACTGATCATTCGGCCACGCTTTCCGACGATATGATGCACCGCTATATCCAAAGTGCGTACTACAGTATTGAACCTACCGAGGGCAATACGATTACTCTCGACGGCGCATCGTTTGGCGGTTTTGGAAATAGGGCCAACCCGTTTAGGGGCGTCATCGTTGGCAACTTTGGTAGTGATAATAAAAACGCAACCATCAAGATAGAGAATAACAAGGGTTCGCTTCGCGGCCTTATTCCCTATAGCTACGGCAGCGTTGTGCGCAGCCTCAACATCAACTATGTGAACGCGTCGGCGACTATTACTTATTCTGCCAAGGATTCCGACGGCGTTCCGACGGCGTTTTTCGGTGGCGTTATCGGCTGCATCCTTGGCGGCGATAACATTATCGACGGTGTGGCCGTGAATGGGACAACGCCCGATAACTCCACAACCGGCTTTACGGTTGCTGGTGGCGGAACTAAGCCACATCTTGTTCCCATCGGCGGTTACGTTGGTGCCATTGCGGGCGGCGGTGTGATCTTCCGCAATATGTCAGGGACGTCTTGGCGCGCTGGAACCAGCGACAAGTCTCAGGGTCTTGGAACGGGCAACTTCCGGCAGTACGACAATCCCTACGTTGGTCGTGTGATTGATGGCTATGCCTTTAGCGAGGGCTGCAAAGTCGAAAACGGTAACGCTAACTACAAGATCAACGAGCTCACAAAAAAAGGAACCTCCTGTGTCACCACCACAGGCACCGACAACAAGTACCTTGGCACTAACGCCGAGGCTCCTGTGACCATGGTAGAAAACGCCCAGGGCCTTTTGGTGCTCTCGGCCATTATCAGCTCGGGTGCGGGTGCTGGCGCGGCACATACCAACTACTCCAATAATGGCGTGTTCCGCGGTTCCAAGGCTTACTGGGGCAGCGATTCGCAAGACCCGGCGATATGCGGCTACCTGTTTGGCAACAAGGAATATGGCAAGGTACGGAATGCTAGCTACGCAAATGTGGGCAAGCCTGAGAGTGCTGCCGGCGATTTCGAAATCGCCAAAAACGACGACCAGAAGGCCCCCGGCAAGCAGGGGTGGCACGGCCCGCTTGACCATGATGACGATGTAAATTCGCCCTACCTGGTGGCGTCCTATGCTGCCGACTACCAAACGGGCTATGTGTGCGCGTCGAAATCGATCGGCATGAGCTTGGAGTTCAAGCAGGGCGACACCTACGATATGACCGGCTACGGCACGGGATACGTGGGCCTCAGTGGCCGTTACTATTCCAATGCTTGCAACTCGAACGAGGCGGCCACCGACCGCGACCGCATCACGCCGCACGTGGCCACGATCGACGGCAACGGGGCCACCATTACGGTGGGTACCAAAGGCGCCGCCTACGGCGTCGTCGAATATGCCGATGACGACTATAAGGTCTCGGGCGTGGGCGGCCTTTTCAGTACTGTGATGTTCACCTCAAGCTATGTCGCCCCCAGCGTCACCGCGAACGACGGCGCGCAGGTCAAAGACCTCACCTTTAGCAACTGCAACGTAGCGCTCACCTATATCGACACCAACGGCGAAGCCAAACCAGGAGGGGCGCCGAACGACCTTACCGGTGCCGGCCTTTTGGCGGGTGCAACGGCCAACTACGACGACGGCACGTGCGGCATCTACTGCAACGTGCAGATGAAGAACTGCACCGTGTCGGGCGCAAAGAGCGTAGGAGGGCTTCTTGGCAGCTCGGGCCGCGCCAGACGAACTACGCGCGAAGACAGAACCTATATGGTCGAGTTCAGTGACGGGTGGGGCCCCGCGTATCTCTATGACTGCTCATACACTGGCCTTAACGTCACGGGCGAGAAGAATGTCGGTGGCTATGTGGGTACGGTCGCCTCGGCGTGCGGTGTGTGGACAACCGCAGGCACAGGGGTAAGCGAGAAGACTGTTGCCGCGAACTCGACCATAACCGCCACGGGGACAACGCCCTACGTGGGCGGTGTGCTCGGCTATGCCAAATCAAGCGATATCTCGGTCAACACTAACGTCGGCACCACCGAAGCGGTCTCGTCGAGCAGCACGGCAGTTATCTCTGGGGTAAATGTGCTTGCTACCGGGGAGAACACCGATACGTGCATGGGCGCCGGCGGTGTGCTCGGAAGCGCCTATAGCGGAGTTATTTCTATGAGCAACGTGCGCATTGATGGCGGAGACGGCAGCAAGAATGCCCTCATCGGCGATGAGACCGGAAAGAACACGACCATCCGCAATGCGGGCGGCTTGATTGGCGAGGTTACGACCAGCATCTATAGATCCAACGTGTACTGGTTCGAGGGCTGCAGCGTCGAGAACATCGACGTTGCCGGCACCAACCAATGCTCAGGTGGGCTGATTGGCTACTTCTACAGCAACGATGGTATAACTTGCAACAATATCGCGATTGAGGGTGCTGCGATCAAGGGCAGCTGGAGCGGTGGTCTGCTCGGTGCGATTCACAACGGTTCCGACGTCATCAACGTCACCAACACAAGGGTATCCAACACCACGTTTGGCGGAACCTCCAACGGCGGCATTGCGGGCGACGGACGTGGCCAGTTCCATCTGGTAAACGTGCTTATGGATGGCAACACCTACAAAAAGGACGCTAAGCAGGGCGTGCTCTTGGGCGAGGTTGACACAGGGGATAATCGGTACAGCCTCTCCGCAGCAGGTGTGGACGTAAAGCCTGGCGACGGCAAGACCACGAGCGACCTGCCGCCGATGGTTTACACGACCAATGCGGCTGCGGTTAACAAGAAAACCTACATCGCGTTCGGCGACTATAAGGACACGCTGCGCGCGCCCGACGAGGGCACCACGCTCTACGGTGCGGACGATACCGCTACCACGGCGGCAAGCCCGTACGTGACCACGAGCCCCGTGAGCACGCTGGCGGTGCGTGCCTCCGACAACGACACCACCGACCGCTACCTGTTTGGCGACGGCGCCGCCATCGACACCGCGGCGACCATCCAGAGCGAGGCGGCTGCTGGCGTTGATGGCCGCTACACCTACACCAATATCGGCGGCATTAATGACAACGGCGCCTATCAAAATACCTCGAGCTACGATGCCTCATCCGTGGCGAGTAAGTTCAATTCGAATAATGATACAAGCAGCAACCAGGCCACAACAGATTTCCCCGTTTTGGTGATCTCTGGCAACGACAACACGACGGTCAAGAGCTATCTAAACATCGTCACGAACGGCGGCTTCTCCGACGCTTGCAGATTGAATAACGAGAATGGCACCAATCCGCACGTGACGGCCAAAGCAGAGGTGTTCCAACTCAAGGATGGTGTGTTCGTTAAGGACGATGACGCGTCGAACAATCCCACACTTCGTGTGGTGAACAACGGTAAAAAGAACATGTCGTTTAGCCCAAGCTCCGATTGGGACAATGGCAAAGGTCGCTTTACGCTCCTGACCGTTACCTTTACCGAGGC
Organism: Collinsella sp. AF39-11AT; assembly: GCF_003474585.1. Lineage (NCBI taxonomy): Bacteria > Bacillati > Actinomycetota > Coriobacteriia > Coriobacteriales > Coriobacteriaceae > Collinsella > Collinsella sp. AF39-11AT. The sequence goes on from NZ_QROG01000006.1 coordinate 55,188, forward strand.
GGGTCAGAGCTACAACGTTCAGGTGCCGATCATCGTTAAGCGCAAGCTCGAGATCGATTTCACTGCAACGTATGATTACGGCACTCAGTTTAAAGAAAGAGACTACGCTAACCTTGGAAAAGATGCACACGTGCTTACGAGCTTTGGCGAGCCGATGACGGGTCTGCTTACCTGGACATACAATTCTGCTAATGGGAAGGAAGTCGACTTTGGCTGGGACAGCTATATGGCTGCCGGCGGCTCGATGAAGGGGCTCGGCAAGAGCATCCTCTTCAATGGTGCCGACGGAAGGTTGCCCCAGGGCACCCAGCTTACGCTCATCGATGCGAACGTTGATGGCAAGGCCGGTGGCAGAGAGTACCACTATACGGTGGGCGAAGGCGGAGCAACGAGCGTTTCCCTGAGCGGAAATGCGGGCTTTGAGGATTCTGCGGGCAATCCATATCAGGAGCGATGGCTGAGCGAGATTTTGGATGTGTACGCCGAAAAGGATGGCGCCGGCACATGGGCCGAGTGTAATAACGAGGCAGAGGCGACCGCTAAGGCGAAGATCGGAGACAAGTGGACGCTGTTTAAGGTTGCGGGCGCTAACGTTCCCAGCAACAAGCGGTATACGCTAAAGGTACCTAAGGAGAAGGATACCGGCAGAGAGAAGCGTGCATCGGAGAGCGTCTACCTAGTTGTCAACGTGCCCAAGTCGGGCGACGGCGTGACGCAAGCTAGTATCAACGGTTTTACGGCTTCGTCTATTGACTCGAATTCTTCGGGTGGCCGCATATCTTGGAATCTGCATCATGTTTTACGCACCGATGGCAGCGACGATATTCAAAACAGTACGGCATCGACATACAGCATCTTGTCCAATTATGAGCAGAATGTAGTCGACAAAAAAGATGGGGCGTGCATTCCGGTTTCGAAGTCGGAGGACGGTGCCGCCTACGTTCTTTCTCTCGATGTCATGGATACGGTTACGTTTAGCCCGAGCCAATACTATACAGAGAGCGACCATCTGTTCTATCAGCTCGATACATCGCTGTGTCGCTATGGCGCCAACAACAACCTAATGGGAGTAAGCAGTTTCCCGAGCGGAACTTCGGCAATTGCGAAGTTCTATGTTGCCATCGGCAATCAGAACTACAGGTGGAGTGGCAGCGATTGGGAGCCGTATGACGCTTCGACGCCTGCGTTTACACAGATTGTGACGGATACGGGTGATGACTCACTGAGGCTCACGCTCGACCATGACCTCGCCGGAATCCGCAAGATCGCAACGGACGGATCCTTTACCGTGCATACGGTGGTGGAAGAGATTCGCCTTACGCCGGACGGCTGCAACAAGGTTATCTCCCTGTCCAAGCAGTCTGGCGAGGACGCCTGTACCAAGATGTCCTATACTGCCAAGCTTTCGACGCGTAAGGAAGGCCTTAATACCTCGAGCCTGACGCAGACGAAGCCCGGTAACGTCGGGTACTATCGCATGGACACGGGTGATACGACCATTACGCTTTCTGCGCCAGATAAGTCGCAGCTTGGTATTAACGTGGACGACCTACGTCCGATCGCGAATGGCACGATTGGTCTGGGTGCCACGTATGAACTGGGTGGACTTAGCAACGCCGCCGAGGCAATTGCAAATGCCGACTCTGTTGTGTACACGCTCGAGCTGCAGCGCCGCGGAACCGACGGCACGTATGAGAGTGTAACGGATGATATCTCCAACTACGTAACAGTGACGGAGAGTAAGCTTGCCGCGGTCGCTCCCTCCGGTAGCACGATCACCTTCACTGACTCGAAGGAGAATGGCAAGTTCAAAACGCAGAACGGTAATACGACGTTTAGCCTGCCCTTTACCGTTAAGGTCAACACGCAGGTTGAACAGCGTGAGCAGTTCTACGCGAACTATCGCTTGGTGATGACAGCGAGCCTGGTTAAGGGTGACGTGGCGAGCGCAAAGCCTCAATCGCCCGACTATGTGACCTATACGCTCACGAGGGTGAACCTCAACGGCATCGACCACTAGTTCCGAAGCCAACTGGCTTCGCAAAGGGGGCGGCAACCACCCGGTTGCCGCCCCTTTTCTTGTTCTCCTGGCCTGCTGCTGCCCCAGCTTCCCACCTAGCTTTCCAGCTTTCCACCTTAGGTGGTAAGTTAAGTGGAAAGCTGGAAAGCTAGGTGGAAAGCTGGAAAGTAAGTGGAAAGTTGACATGTAGGTGCGGGCTGAAGAGGGGTTAATAATTACACAAACCATACCAGCCAAACAAAAAGATACCAATCTGGTTGGTAAAACACCGTCAATGAGCCGCGAGCTAACTAGCTGCGTAAATAAAACCTAAAGAACTGTTGCAAATTAATGGCAAATGCCCAGATAGCGAAATTGCGATTTTCAATTAACTGTTACGTGCAAACAGCAAAATGCTACTATCTAACATGCACGTAAGAAAGCAGATTAACGGTTAAGGCTAAGAAGTGGCAGGTATGTCAGAAGCAACTAGGACTCGCACGCATGCGCCCGAGGTCAGGCAGCGCGCCGTCGAGGTCCTCCAAGAGGGGGTCGGTCATCGTGCCCTCGCCGCGGAGCTCGGCATTCCCCAGGCCACGGCTCGTCAGTGGGCCCGCGCATACGCCGTGGGCGGTGCCGACGCCGTGCTTAACGCGGGTTCGCATCACCGCACGTATTCGTACGACGTCAAGCTCGCCGTGGTAAAGGATCGCCTGGAAAACGGCCTGACGGTTCGCGAGGCCATGATCAAGCACAAGATCCCCAGCGAGTCTTCGGTCAAGGCCTGGTGCCGCCAGTATCGCGAGAGCGGTGAGTCCGCGCTGGCCGATAAGCCGCGCGGTCGCAAGCCGCGCGTTAAAAAGGCGAAATAGCGAATGGGATGGTGCGCCCACAGGGGCGCATTTTTCTTGCCGCCCCTCTGCTCCAAAGCGGACGCGTCCTTGCCCCGTACGCTTAAAACTCCCCAGTTGACCGAAAACCTGCCGCCGCTACTCCTCAATTGAGCTATAACGTTAAACAATTGCAGCGTTTTTGCATGAGGGAGTGATGGTATGACGCTACTGTATTTCCTTACCCTGTTTCCGCTGGTACCGGCGCTGGGCATGCTGCTCGCGCACGGTGACCGCACCCGCGACGCGGTGGGGCTCATAGGCGCCGGCATCATTATGGCGGTGACAGTTGTAGTCGCCGTCATGTTTTTTGGTGCGGGTCCGCAGAGCTTTGAGGTTGCCCCCGGCACCTCGCATATGCTCTCGATCATCAGCTCCGCCATCGATGTCATCCTGTGTGCTGTCATCCTGTATAACGCGTACAAATATAGGAACGTGCTCACCACGGTGCTCGGCATAGTCCAGCTGGTGGGCTCGCTCGCCTTCGCTGCCATGACGCTGCCCGCGACCGAAGCCGTCACGGCGACACCGCTCTACCTAGACTACATGAGTGTGATCATGGTCCTCGCCATCGGCATCGTCGGCAGCCTGATCTGCGTGTACGCCTTGGGCTACATGAAGGACTTCCAGGCGCACGACGAGCACGAGGCCGCGCTGCGCGGGCAGACCGCGCCCGACCGTCGCCCGCAATTCCTGGCGCTCATGTTCCTGTTCCTCTCGGCTATGTTCGTCATCGTGATAAGCGACAACCTGGAGTGGCTGTTCTGCGGTTGGGAAATCACCACCGTGTGCTCGTTCCTTATGATTGGCTACACGCGCACGCCCGAGGCCATTAAAAACGCCTTTACCCAGATCATCCTCAACATGCTGGGCGGCATCGCGTTTTTGGCGGGGCTTATGTTCTTGCACGTTAACGGCATGCCGCTGACCATCTCGGGCATGATCGAGCTTTCCGGCACCGGAACCGCGCAGTCCGCGCTGCTGGTGATGCCGGTCATCCTGTTGTCGCTCGCCGCGCTCACCAAGGCCGCACAGATGCCGTTCCACACTTGGCTGTTGGGTGCCATGGTTGCACCCACTCCCACGAGCGCCCTGCTGCACTCGTCAACCATGGTCAAAGCCGGCGTGTTCCTGATGGTCAAGCTGAGCCCACTCTATGCCATCTACCCCGTGACCGGCTTTATGGTCACGAGTGTGGGTGCCATCACGTTTTTGCTCGCTGCACTCATGGCCATCTCGCAGAGCAACGCCAAACGCGTGCTCGCGTACTCCACCATTTCCAACTTGGGCCTCATCAGTGCCTGCTTGGGTGTCGGCGCGCCCGAGGCCGTATGGGCCGCCATCTTCCTGATCCTGTTCCACACGGTGGCCAAGTCGCTGCTGTTCCTGTGCGTGGGCACGGCCGAGCATCATATCGGCAGCCGCAATATCGAGGACATGGACGGTATGTTCAGCCGCATGCCGCACCTTACGCGTCTGATGATGCTGGGCATCATGGGCATGTTCGTGGCACCGTTTGGCATGCTCGTGTCCAAGTGGGGCGCCCTGGTGGCGTTCGCGCAGACCGGCAACGTGCTCATGATCATGGTGCTTGCCTTTGGCTCGGCCGCGACGTTTTACTTCTGGGGCAAGTGGCTTGCCAAGCTTTCGGGCGTCGACCCCACGGCTCAAAACGTTGAGGTCAATGTCCATAAGACCGAATGGATGGCCCTCAACACCATCGCCGCGCTGCTGATTCTTTGCTGCGTGGCGTTCCCGCTCATCTCGAGCGGCCTGGTGTCGCCTTACTTGGCCATGGTGTTTGGCCGCGTGCCGTACGTTATTGGCAAGGACTCCATGTATCTGATGGTGGTTATCGTGGCGTTTATCGCCGTGGTGCTGCTGACTTCATTCCGCGTGAGCAACAAACCGCACGTCAACGTGTACCTTTCGGGTGTGGGGACCGACAAATATCGCCATTTCCGTGGCTCGATGGGACACGAGGTGAAGGCCGAAAAGCGCAATTGGTACTCGGAGGACGCCCTTGGCGAGAAGCGTATTGGCCCCGCGGGTAGCGTCGTGTGTTGCAGCATTATCTTGTTTGCGCTGCTGTGTTGCGCGTGGATTGGGCCCGAGCGGCTTGCCATGAGCGCGCCCTCGGTGCTGCGCGGCAAGTATTTCGAAGGCTCGGGCGTCGTGGGCATTTTTATTGGCACCGTGGCGTTTGCTTTGCTGGCGCCGCTTGTGGGCGGCCTGATCGACGGCCTTGACCGTAAGCTTTCGGCTCGCATGCAGGGCCGCGTGGGTCCGCGTCTGCTGCAGCCCTTCTACGACGTTGCCAAACTGCTGCGCAAGGCCCCTGCCAGCGTAAACACCATGGACGATACCTATATGGCATGTGCGCTCATCTTTACCGTGGTAGGCGGCGGCATCTTTGTGTCGGGTTCCAACACGCTGCTGTGCGCTTTTATGGTGACGCTCGCCGCGATCTTTGTGGTGCTGGCGTCCGCCTCGACGCAAAGCCCGTTTGCGCAGGTCGGCGCCGATCGCGAGCTGCTGCAGGTTATGAGCTACGAGCCCGCCGTTCTGCTGATGAGCGTGGGCCTGTATCTTGCCACCGATAGCTTCGATTCCATTGCCGTGACGGGGCAGCCGGCCCCCATCATCGTGTACAGCGCACCCATTTTCCTTGCGCTGCTCGCGGTGCTTACCATCAAGCTGCGCAAGTCGCCGTTTGACCTTTCGTACTCGCATCACGCGCATCAGGAGATCGTCCAGGGCGTCGCCACCGAGATGAGCGGCGGCACACTGGCCAAGATGACCCTTATGCACTGGTGCGAGACCGTGCTGTTTTTGATGTGGGTGGGCATGTTCTTTGTCTGGGACAACCCGGTGAGCTGGGTGGTTGCCCTGGTCGTGATGGTCGCGACGTATTTTGTCGAGGTACTGATCGATAACACCTTCGCCCGTAGCACCTGGCGCAGCTGCTTTAAGCTCGGCTGGGGCGTGGCGCTGGTGTTTGGCCTGCTCAACCTTATGCCCATCCTCGTCGACGTGTTTATTTAGGAGGCGGCATCCATGGATCATAAAATGTCGCGCTCGCCGTGGGTTATTCATTACGACGGCTCGAGCTGCAACGGATGCGATATCGAGGTGCTGGCCTCGCTCACGCCGCTGTTCGATGCGGAGCGCTTTGGCGTGGTCAACACCGGCAACCCCAAGCATGCGGATATCTTTTTGGTGACGGGCTCGGTCAATGCCCAGAACCTGCCCGTCGTGCGCCAGATCTACAACCAGATGCTCGAGCCCAAGTGCGTGGTGGCCTGCGGTATCTGCGCATGCTCGGGCGGCGTATTCCGCGATGCCTATAACGTGATCGGCGGCGTGGACCGCGCAATTCCCGTGGACGTGTACGCGCCCGGATGCGCCATTCGTCCCGAGACCGTGATCGATGCCATCGTGGAGGCGTGCGGCATCCTGGACCAGAAGGAGGCCGTGATGCGCGCCGGCGGCGACCCGCTCACCGTGGGCGGTGCCGCTACCTGGGACGGTGGCGTTGAGCTGGGCGAGGACGGGTTTGTAGCTGCTGCAGGGGTCGGGGCTGATGGTGCCGGTGACGCGCCTGCCGGGAAGTCCGCCGCGCCCGCCGCTGGCGACGCATCTGCTGAGACGCTCGCCGCTGCAAAGGAGGCCGAGTAATGCAAAAGGCTATCTATACCACCGTCGGGATCGACGAGCTCCTGTCGCATGTCCAGGCGCTCAAGGGCGTCGGCGCGCGCTTTGTGCAGATGCACGCCGAGCGCAACGTCGACGACGGCTCGTATCGCTTGGTCTATACGTTTATCAACGTCCGTGCTGCTCAGGAGCATATTGCGCAGGACGGCAGCTATGCGATCGAGAACCTGGTGGTCGAGGGCATCGACCAGTACCAGGAGATTCCGTCCATCAGCTCGTATTACCCCGCGGTGTTCCCGTTTGAAAATGAGGCCCACGACCTGTTTGGTCTTGCCATCACCGACATGCAGATCGACTTTAAGGGCTTTTTCTACCAGGTCTCGACTGCCGAACCCATGAGCGTCATCACGCCCGAGGTGAAGGCTGCGCGCGAGAAGGCCATGAAAGTCCGCGCGGCCGCCGAGGCCAAGGCGCGCAAGGCCGCGGCCGAGAAGGCCGCCGCGGCTGCGGCTGCTGCGGGGGAGGGTGCCGCGGGTGCCGGCGATGCTGCGGGCACTGCCGCTGCTCAGCCCGCTGCTGCTGCCGGCTCCGATGCCCAGCATGACGATGCCGCTGCGAAGGCCGCGCTCAAGGCCGCCGAGATGGAGGCAAAGCTCGCCGCCATGGATCCCGAGAAAGCGGCCAAGGTCCGTGCGGCGCTTGCCGCCAAGGCCGCCCGCGACAAGCAGAAAAAGGAGGCGTAAGGTCCATGGCTCATCGCTCCGTAATTCCGTTTGGCCCGCAGCACCCGGTGCTGCCCGAGCCGCTTCATCTGGACCTGGTGATCGAGGACGACCGCGTCATCGAGGCAATTCCGCAGATCGGCTTTGTGCACCGCGGACTCGAGAAGCTCACCGAAAAGCGCGACATGCACCAGTTTGGCTACATCGCCGAGCGCATCTGCGGCATTTGCGCCGTGGGCCACAGCTACGGCTATGCCAGCGCCTGCGAGCGCATGCTCGACATCGAGGTGCCCGGCCGCGTGCAGTATATCCGCACTATTTTGCACGAGCTTTCGCGCATCCACTCGCACCTGCTGTGGCTGGGCCTGCTCGCCGATGCCTTTGGCTTCGAGGCGCTGTTCTATCGGTCGTGGACCCTGCGCGAGCAGATTCTCAAGATCTTCGAGAGCACGTGCGGTGGCCGCGTGATCCTTTCGATTAACGAGATCGGCGGCCTAAAGCACGACATTGAGGACTCCGAGCTGGCTGGCATTGTCCAGACGCTCGATGCCATGCGTCCCGACTACGAGGCCCTGGTGCATACGTTTTTGGACGACGTCAGCTGTGGCGAGCGCCTGCATGGCGTGGGCGTGATCAGCAAGAAGGACGCGCTGGATCTGTCGATGGTCGGCCCGTTTGGGCGCGCCTCGGGCGTGGACTACGACGTGCGCATGTTTAGCGACGGTGCCTATGCGGACCTGGCTGCGTTTGAGCCGGTTGTCGCCACCGATGGCGATTGCTATGCCCGCTGCCAGGTGCGCTGTGCCGAGGTCACGCAGGCCATGGACATCATTAAGGAGCTTGTGGGCAAGATTCCGCACGACGGGATCGGCGGGCGCACCAAGCTTACGCCGGCCGACGGCGCACGCGGCGAGGTTGTGATTGAGCAGCCGCGCGGCGAGGCGTATTACTATGTGCGCGGTAACGGCACCAAGAACCTGGACCGCTTCCGCGTGCGCACGCCGACGTCGCAGAACCTGGCGGGTCTGACACATGCGCTGCAGGGCGTGCTCCTTGCCAACGTGCCCATGATTATCCTGACCATCGACCCCTGCATTAGCTGCACGGAAAGGTAGGCGCGGCATGAGTTTGCTGACATTTGCCAAGACGGCCTTGGGTTCTATGGTCAAGCAGCCGGTAACGGTGTGCTATCCGCAGGAGAAGCTCGCGGCACCCGAGCGCCTGCGTGGGCACATCGTTAACGACATGGACGTGTGCATTTGCTGCGGCATGTGCGCGCGCCGCTGCCCGGCGGGCGCGCTCGCGGTCGATCGCAAGGGAGGAACGTGGTCGATTGACCCGTATGCCTGCGTGGTATGCGGCGAGTGCATCGAGAGCTGCCCCAAACACTGCCTGACTATGGACACCGCGCGCACTCCGGTCGCGGCGGACAAGACCCCCACGGTAGAAACCAAGCCGGAATAGCGCTGGAATTGAGCTGGAATAGGGGCCGGTGGGGCAAAATTGCCCCACCGGCCCCGCGCTTAAACGCGCGGTTGGGCCGTCGCGAACAAAACTATGCCGGATTACGGGGCTGGATAGCGAACCTCCGACCATATCGAAAACCAAGATAATAAAACCGCAGGTAGACTGCTTGCTGTTTTTCAAAAATAGGGGGTATGGATGAGGGCTCCGACTTTAGCTCCGTAATCCGGCGTAGTTTTGGAATGGCACCATATCCGTAACAGCCTTTGATCTCCCGTGGACAGAGGGAAACGGATCATTTTGGCCTTGCGAGGGCTGCCGCGTGACCCGTCTGCCACGAAATGGGCCCATCTACTACGTTTAGACGGCAGCCCTCGACCACGGCAAGTAATGTGAAATGAAAACCGCAGGTAGAACGCCTGCGATTTTTCATGAAACGCGGCTATGGTCAGGGGTATCGGGTCAAACGTAGTAGATGGGCCCATTTCGTGGCGGGCGCCGTCAGCCGATCTCCGCGGGCGGAAGAAAACGGATCATTTTGGTCCCGCGAGCCTTGCGGAGGCGCTCGTGCAGGGCCGACCGAACAAAACTATGCCGGTTTACTACGATGAATTCGACATTTCCGACCATGACTGCATTTTTCTAAATATTACAAGCGTTCTACCTGCGGTTTTGCAAGCGCACAATTTACCGTGGTCGAAGGTGGGCGATTCATCGTAGTAAACCGGCATAGTTTTGATATGGCATTAAATCGGTAGCATCCATTTTGCTATGCCGGAGCGGTCGGCCGTTGGGTAATTACCCTCGCAGGTAGGCGATGGCGATTTGGGTGCGGTTGCGCAGGCCCATTTTGGCCAGGATCGAGCTGATGTGGTTGCGCACCGTGCCTTCTCCCATATAAGCCGTGGCGGCAATCTCCTTGTTATCGAGGCCGCGGGCGATGAGCTCGGCGACTTCGAACTCGCGGTCGGTCAGACCGGCAAAGGCCGCGGGCCGGCGAGTCGCACCGGCCTCAGCGTTCGCCCCATCAAAATCGACATCTTCGATCGCCTTGCCCTCGAGCACGCGTTTGCCATCCATGACCTGCGCCAACGCTGGCGGAATGGCGGCGACATCGGTCTTGATCAGGTAACCGCGGGCGCCCAGCTTGAGCGCCGACACAATGTACTCGTCATCCGAGAATGTCGTCAGAAACACCACGCGTGCCGCGGGGTCGTGCTCAAGGATCTCGCGCGCCGCCGAAAGGCCGTCGCGCCCCGGCATCTGAATGTCGAGCAGCGCGATATCGGGCGCGTGCTCGGCGTAAAGTGCCACCGCGTCGTTGCCGTCGGCTCCGGTGCCAACCACTTCGATCTGCGGCTGGGCGCCCAGGATAATCTTGAGCGAATCGACTACCAAGCGGTCGTCGTCGACAACTATGAGCCTCATCGGGCGTCATCTCCTTGCTGTTTGGGGACGGTGGCAAACACGCGCCAGCCGGGGGCGCCGGCGCGCAGGCCGGCGGTGAAGGTTCCGCCAAGCGCCTCGACGCGCTCGCGCATGGAGACGAGCCCCATGCCTTCTGCGACGCCGCGACCACCCGTCCGGGTCCCGCCAGTGCCATCGTCGGTAACGATGAGCTGGTAAAATGACGGATGTTCCATGCATCGTACAGTGACAGCATGGGCGCAAGCGTGGCGCATGGTGTTGGAGAGCGCCTCGCGCAGGACCGCCGCAAAGCAGTTGGCGACATTTGCGGGCGTATGTTCAGTCATAACTTCAAGCTCAATCTGCGGGCCGCCGTCCGAGCGCGCGCCTTCAACGATGCGTTCGAGCTGCACGGAAAGGTCGACGGCGTTGTCGTTGAGCGCGTGGACGCTGGCGCGCACGAGCTGGAGCGCCTCGTCAACCGTGCGTTTGACATCGGCGAAATCGGCGGCGACGCCGGGCTCGTTGGCGTGGACCACGCGCAAGGCTTCGGTTTGGAGCGAAGCGCGCGTGAGCTGGTGGCCCACGTTATCGTGGATTTCGCGCGCGATGCGGGCGCGTTCGGCGAGCGTTGCGAGCTCGACTTCGTAGTCCTGGCGGTCGGCGAGGTCGCGGTTGCGTGTCTCGAGTGCCAGGGCGCGTTCTTGCAGCTTGTCGCGGGTGCGACGCATGCGTTCCTGTTCGCGCTCCAGCTGCGCAGTGCGCAGCGACAGCAACGTGGCAGCGATCGAAAGGATGGCGGTTAGCAACAGCGTTCGGGTGGTGAGCACGCCGCCACGAAGGTCCGCGACAAGCGCGCAGACAAACACGGCGCCAATCGCCAGCGCGGGCCAGATGCGTTCACGGCGCACGCGTCGCGCGATGTCATAGAAGGCAAGGGGTGCGAACGGCATAAATGGCGGCACGAAGACGGCAGCGATGATGTAAGCGTAGCTCGCGGCCTCGCTCGCGCGATGGGCGTGTTCTTCTCGTGCGACTTCCGACGCCGAGGTGGCTATAACGCCAAGGCAAAACGCCACAACCAGACGAGCGTCCACGGCAAGACCCATGGCGGCCGCAATACAGCACGCCAGCACAATCGATTTGTCGAAAAGCCTGTTCATACGGGTATTGTACGCGATGCTGCGCGCGGGGGAGGCGCCGCCCGGGGCAACCGTGACATTCCTCCCGCGCGGCAAAGCGGCGTCGATCGCTCGCGCGAGCGGGGGTTTCGCCTCCGCCCCCTCGTACTCGTGACAAAGCTCACTGGTGCGCGCCGCCCACTCCTGCGATGATGCAATCGTACCGGGCCACGATCAACAGAAGGGCCGCCTCATGACAGACATCGTCCACGTCGAAAACCTCGTCAAGCGCTATGACGATCTTATCGCGCTCGACCACTTTAACCTGAGCATCGCCCCCGGCGAAATCTTTGGACTGCTCGGCCCCAACGGCTCGGGCAAGACCACGTCCATCAACTGCATTCTGCAGCTGCTTGCCTACGACAAAGGCACCATCGAGCTGTTCGGCGAGCCCATGACGCCCGCCCGCTACGACCTCAAGCGCCGCATAGGCGTGGTGCCGCAGCAGGTGGCGGTGTTCGACGAGCTTACCGTGCGTGAGAACATCGACTATTTCTGCAGTCTTTACGTCAACGACCGCAAGCGCCGCCGTGCGCTCGTGGACGAGGCGATCGACTTTGTCGGTCTGGGCGACTTTGCCAAGTTCCGCCCCGGTAAGCTCTCGGGCGGCCTGGCGCGCCGGCTCAACATTGCCTGCGGCATCGCGCACAAGCCCGAGCTCATCTTCTTCGACGAGCCCACGGTGGCGGTCGACCCCCAGAGCCGCAACGCCATCCTGGAGGGCATTTGCCGCCTGCGCGACGAGGGTGCCACGGTGGTGTATACCAGCCATTACATGGAGGAAATCGAGCAAATCTGCAGCCGCATCATGATCATGGACGGCGGGCGCGTGCTGGCGCAGGGCACCAACGACGAGCTCAAGCGCATGATTCAGATGGGCGAGCGTGTGACCGTCGAGGTCGGCGCCGTCGAGCCCGCCACGGTCGAGCGACTGCGCGCCCTCGAGCATGTGCTTTCGGTTGAGCTGTCCGGCGGTGAGCTCGTCTGCACCTGCGAAGCGAGTCCGCACAATCTGGTCGACATCCTCGACACGCTGCGCGCCGCCGACGTGGCGCTCGGCCGCGTGTGGAGTGAGCCGCCGACCCTCAACGACGTGTTCCTCGAGATCACCGGCCGCGAGCTGCGCGACTAGGGGGCAGCCATGTTCAACACCATTATTATCACGGTCAAGACGCTGCTGCGCCGGCCGAGCACGTGGGTCTGGGGTGCTCTCTTTCCCATTGCGCTTTCCACGATGTTCATGTTTATGTTTGCGAACCTCAGCTCCGACGGCACGGTCGATCCGGTGCCGGTTGCCGTCGTGGCGGACGAGGCCTGGGACGCTTCGACCTTTAAGAGCGTGGCGACGTCGCTCGACGAGGAGGGCGACGACCAACTGCTCGAGATCCATGAGTGCGACGACGCAGCCGATGCGAACCGTGCGCTTAAGGCCGGCGAGGTCGCGGGCGTCTATACGGTTGACGCCGAAGGCGCACCCAAGCTCACGCTGCTATCGAGCTACGACAGCTCGCGTGCCTCATCGGTGCTCACCGACCGTAGCATTTTGGAGACGGTGGCAAGCTCGTATACGCAAAATGCCGAGCTCATGTCCCAGATTGCCCAGAACAACCCGGCGGCACTCGCCGACCCGGAGGTGGTTGCGCGCGCCCTGTCGCTCGAGGGCGGCACCCGCCGCGTGAGCCTTACGCGCACCACGCCCGATGGCACAGTCATCTACTATTACGCGCTCTTTGGCCTGGTGGCGATGATGTCTGCCGAGTTTGCCGCCTTGAGCGTCGTCGATCTGCAGCCCAATCTGTCGGGCCTCGGCGCACGTCGCTGCGTGGGCGGTCTTTCCAAGACGGCGTCGCTGGCTGGCATCTTTGTGGGCTCGTGGCTGGTCTCCTTTGCCTCGATGGCGATTGCGATTGGCTACGTGCGCCTGGTCGTGGGCATCGACTTTGGCGGGCGCGAGGGACTGTGTTTGGTGGGCGCCGCCGCTTCCGCGCTTGCCGCCACGGGCTTGGGGCTCTTTGTGGGCACGCTTCCCGTTAAGGGCGGCAAGGCGTCCAAGTCGGGCATCCTCACGGGCTTTGCCACCACGTGCGCCCTGTTCGCCGGCCTCTACGGCGAGCCGGCGATGGCGCTTGCCGACGATGTTGCCCGCGCCTGCCCGGCCGAGTGCTGGTTCAACCCCGTCAAGCTCATCTGCGACATGTTCAACCGCCTGTATTTCTTTGAGGACCTGGGCCCCTTTGCCGTTCGCGCCGGCGCGCTGGTCCTTATGGCGCTGCTGTTCGTTGCCGCCGCCACGCTGATCTTTGGAAGGAGCCGCTATGAGCACCTTTAAGACTGCGCTTCGCATGGCGCTCGCGCACCCGCTCTATCTGCTCATCTACACGGTGTTTATTTCTCTGCTGGGTGTGTTTATCGCGGCATCGGTGAGCTGGAACTCGTCGCAGCTCACCGAGTATAAGCCCTACGATGCCAACGTGATCGTGGTCGACCGCGACGACAGCGATCTTTCGCGGGCGCTTACCAAGCATCTGGGTTCGCGCTTTGAGCTGGTCACGGGCGTCGGCGACGACACCTACGACCTTGCGGACGCGCTCTCCAAGAGCAACAGCGCCAAGGGCAGCGCCGACTGCGTGTTCTTTATCCCGGAGGGGTTTGAGGGCGACCTCGTTGCAGCCGCTCGCGCGGGGCAGGCCCTGCCCAAGCTCGATGTGACCTACGGTGCCGGCACCATGGCGGCAGCGCTTTCGTCTGCCGAGGCCTCGCGTTGGATCTCGCTCGCGGGTGCTGCGGCGGCACTTGAGCCCACCGCCTCCAACGGTGACGTTGCCAAGGCTGCTGAACATGCGGCCGCGAAGCGCGCGGAGGTCGGGATCGAGCAGGTCAAAGTCGACTCGACTGCCGCCGCCACGCTCGAGTCGTACTTTAACTTTGGTGCGTACGCGATTATCTCGTCGGTCATCGTGTCGGTGGGGCTGGTGTTCTCGGGCATGAACGCGCCCGAGCGCGTGCGTCGTATGGATGCCGGCCCAATCCCCGAGCGCCAGCGTTCGCTTGCCGTGTTTGCGGCCGCCGCCGTGCTCACCGTCTGTATCTGGTTTGTGTCGAGCATGATGGGTGTCGTGGGCTTTGCCGGCGCGGTCGCCGAGGTCGGCGTGGGCCGTGTATGCCTGGCGCTGGCAGCGACGTTTGCCCTGGCGTGTACGCCGCTGGCCGTTGGCTTTGCGTTGTCGAGCCTGGGTGCGCGCGAGGAGCTACTCAACGGTGTGGGCAACCTGCTTGGCATGCTCATGACGTTTTTGGGCGGCGCCTGGATGCCGCTGTCGCTCATGGGTTCGGCCGTGCAGACCGTGGCGCATTTTGTGCCGACGTTTTGGGTGAACGACGCGATCGGCAAGGCGCTTGCCTCGGATTTGACGTCCGCCGTGTTGGGTGACATCGCCTGCGACCTTGGCATCACGGCACTCTTTGCCGTGGCCATCGCCGCCGTAGGCCTAGCCCTCGCACGCGCCAAATCCCACGCCTAGCCACCTAGTCATTGGGGACGTTCTTAAACGACTGGTCGCTGGGGGCAGTCTTTGCCCATTCGCCGGCCCGCCGGCCGGGCTGGCAAGGACTGTCCCAATATGTCGGCACTTGGGGACGTTCCTTTCCTGCCGGCACTCATTGGGGACAGACTTAAATGAGCGATTTCACTCATTTAAGTCTGTCCCCAATGAGTAGGTTGGAAAAAAGCCGCGCACGTCGCTTAAAAATAGTTCGCCCGGGTTTACTATTAGCCTAGAAAAGTAGCAGAAGGCTAACAACGGGGGATAGCATGGCGACAAAGCGTGCCTACGTCCAGGTCAACGGACTCAAGAAACACTACGGCGACGGCGATGCGCGCCTGACGGTACTCGACGGCATCGACACGTCCATCAACCGCGGCGAGATCTGCGTCATGCTGGGGCCCTCGGGCTCGGGCAAGTCGACCTTTCTCAACCTGATCGGCGGCCTGGAGGATGCCGACGGCGGCTCCATCATGGTGGACGGCTGCGACCTCACCGTGCTCAAGCCTGCCGATCTGGGCGAATACCGACGCCGCGAGCTGGGCTTTGTCTTCCAGTTCTACAACCTGGTGCCCGATCTCACCATCAAGGAGAACATCGAGGTCACGGCGCACCTGTCCAAAAACCCGCTCAATGTCGACGACCTGCTGCGTTCGCTGGGCCTCTACGAACACCGCAACAAGTTCCCGCGCCAGGTCTCGGGCGGCCAGCAGCAGCGCTGCGCCATCGGCCGTGCACTCGTCAAAAATCCGGGCCTGCTGCTGTGCGACGAGCCCACCGGCGCGCTCGACTACAAGACGTCCAAGGAAATTCTGCAGCTCATGGAGGACGTCAACCGCACTTACGGCTGCACCATCATCATCGTCACCCACAACACCGCCATCGCGCGCATGGCCAATCGCGTGTTGCGCCTGCGCGACGGGCGCATCGTCGAGGATGGGCTCAACGAGTCGCCCGTCTCGGCCGCCGAGCTCGATTGGTAGGCGGCGCCATGACACCTCTCGCAAAACGTCTCCCGCGCGAGCTGCGCCGCAATATCGGCAAGTACCTGGGCATCTTTTTGCTTATGTGCGGAAGCATCGCCCTTACCTCGGGCTTTTTGCTCGCGGCGCATTCCATCGGTTGCCTCATTGACGACATGCGCGATGCGTACACGATCGAGGACGGCCGCGTGACCACCTCCTTCGAGGCCACCAAAGACCAGCTCAAGGCTGCCGAGGACGCGGCGGAGGGCGTCGGCGGCGTTACGCTCTACAAGAACTTCTCTATCGACGCCATCATCAAAAAGGCGGCTGGCGACGACGGCACCAAGCGGACCCTGCGCACCTATGCGCACCGCGCTAAGGTGGACATTGCGTCCTACTGTGAGGGCAAGGAACCCAAGGCGGACGACGAGGTGGCCATCGACCGCGTCTTTGCCACCAATAACGACCTCGCCATCGGCGATAAGGTCGAGCTCGAGGGGCGCACCTATACCATCTGCGGGATCATGACGCAGCCCGATAGCCAGGCGTTGTTCCTCGACAATTCGGACTTTACGGTGAACACCATCACGTATGGCGTAGCCGAGGTCACCGACGCCGGTTTTGTTGCGCTCGAGGCTGCCGGCGGCGCACCCGCCTATACGTACTCCTTTACCTTTAACGACCGCGATCTCCCCACCGCGGATCGCATCGATGCGGAGCAGGATATGGTCGAGGCGCTGACCGATGCCGATGCGCGCGTGGACGATCTGATCGATGCCGATTCCAATCAGGGCATTGGCTATGCGCGCGACGACGTGGACGGCGACGCCATGATGTGGATGACGTTGCTCGACATCATCATCGTGATCATGGCATTTGTCTTTGTGGTGCTCACCGACGCCACCATCGAGGAGGAGAGCGCCATCATCGGCACGCTGCTCGCCAGCGGCTATCGCCGCCGCGAGATCGTGCTGCACTACCTCGCGCTTCCCGCCATCGTGGGCGTGCTCGCGGCACTTTTGGGCACCGCGCTCGGCGTTGCGTTCTTTACCGAGCCCATGCGCGGTCTCTATTACGGTTCGTACAGCCTGCCGCCCTTCCAGGTGTACTGGAGCTGGGAGATCTTTGTGAAGTGCGCCGTGGTTCCCGCCGCCGCGCTCATCCTTATCACGCTGGTGGGCCTGCTTCGCAAGATGGGCAAGACGCCGCTGCAGTTCCTTCGCCACGAGGCGAGCGGCAAATCGGGCACCAAGCGTGGCCTGCAGCTGCCGGAGCGCATGGGCTTTGTTTCCCGCTTCCGCCTGCGCGTTTTCCTGCGCAACCTAGGCAACTTCGCCACGCTCTTCGTGGGCATTGCGTTTGCCTCGCTGCTGCTGCTCTTTGGCCTGGCGATTCTGCCCACGATGACGCATTACGCCGACAACCTCGAGACAGGCCTGGTCGCCGAGCACCAGTACACGCTCAAGGCTCCGCTAGAGCTTGAGGGTACTGCCGAGGAGCGCGGGCAGTGGGCGGCGCTCGAGCGCTTGCAGTCGGTGGATGGTGCGCTGCTCTCCGCCGCTCAGGATGCCAGCGACGAGCTCGATGACGCGGCCGATACGGCGCAGGCGGCAGCCGATGCCGCGACCAGCGTTCCGTCTGCCGAGACCCTGGCCGCGGCGCAGGACGCGCTCGCCAAGGTCCAGGACAAGAAAGATGCGCTTTATGCGCGCCTCGATGACCTTGCCGATGCCCTCGGCTGCAACCGCGACGAGGCTATCGACCTGATCGACAAGGCCTCTAAGATCGACACTGACAACGACGATATCCACCCGGTCAATTCGACCGACAACGGCGCGGGCGCAATCGCGCAGGCCGAGAAATATGCCGTCTACCAGCTGCAATACGACCGCGGCGATGGTAATGGCGAGGAGACGATTTCCGTCTACGGCATCTCGCCCGATTCGCGCTACTGGAAGGGCCTCAACATCGGCGACGGACACGTCGTCTTTGGCGGCGGCCTGCTCGACAAGTTTGGCTGGAGCGAGGGCCAGAAGGTCGAGCTTCGCGACAAGTACGAGGCTCGGGATTATTCCCTTGAGTACGCGGGCAAGGGCTGCTCCTGGGGCTCAAAGTCGGACATGAATATCTATATGAGCATCGATGACTTTAACGAGCTGTTCGACAACGATGCCGCCTACTTTAACGGCTATGTGAGCAACGAGAAGCTCGACCTCGACGCGCGCTACTTTGCCGGCGACACCACGCCCGACGACATGCGCGCCGTGGGCGACCAGTTTATCGGCATGATGAGCAAAATGATCGGCATGATGGTCGGGCTCGCGGTGTTTATCTTCCTGCTGTTTATGTACCTGCTGACCAAGGCGGTGATCGACCACAGCGCCCGTTCGATCAGCTACATGAAAGTCTTTGGCTATCGCGATAGCGAGATCTCGCATCTGTACATCCGCTCGATCACGCTGTGCGTGGCGGTGTCACTCGTGCTGAGCCTGCCCGTGATCATTGGCTCGCTGACCGCGATTTTCCGCTCGATGCTGCTCGCCTACAACGGCAATATCGAGATCTACGTGCCCGCTTGGTCCATGGCTGCATGCGTCGGCATCGGCTTTGCGACCTACCTGGTCGTGGCGCTGCTACACACGCGCTCCATCAAGCGCGTCAGCCTGGCCGAAGCCCTCAAGGTGCAGGAGTAGTCATCGGGGACAGTCTTTGCCGATTCGCCGGCCGGGCGGCAAGCACTCATTTAAGTCTGTCCCCAATGAGTGGCTGTGCTTGACTTCGACCCTACTTTAACGGGTACCATCCTCTATGTCTGTAACGCCATATAGACCGAGGGGATATAACTATGACCGCAACTGCACCCGCAGCACCCGCTAAGGTGTACTTCACCAACCTGCGCACGCATGCTCGCGAGAGCCAGCTCGACAAGCTCAAGCGCCTCATTCGTCGCGCCGGTATCGAGCAGATCGACTTCGAGAATAAGTTCGTCGCCATCAAGATCCACTTTGGCGAGCTGGGCAACCTGAGCTTTTTGCGCCCCAACTACGCCCGCGCCGTCGCGGACGTGGTGAAGGAGCTGGGCGGCAAGCCCTTCCTCACCGACTGCAACACGCTCTATGTGGGCAGCCGCAAAAACGCGCTCGAGCACATCGACACCGCCTACCAGAACGGCTTTACTCCGTACGCCACGGGCTGCCAGGTCATCATCGCCGACGGCCTCAAGGGTACCGACGAGGCACTCGTCCCGGTCGAGGGCGGCGAATACGTGCACGAGGCCAAGATCGGCCAGGCGCTCATGGACGCCGACATCGTGATCAGCCTCACCCACTTTAAGGGCCATGAGCAGGCCGGCTTTGGCGGCGTCATGAAGAACCTGGGCATGGGAGGCGGCAGCCGTGCCGGCAAGATGGAGCAGCATGCCGCCGGCAAGCCGAGCGTCGATACTACCAACTGCGTAGGTTGCCGTGCCTGCGAGAAGATTTGCGCGCACAGCGCCATCACGTTTGACGGTACGCGTGAGCGCGAGCTTGCCAACGGCAGCACCCGCACGGTTCACGTGGCTACCATCGACCACGATCGCTGCGTGGGCTGCGGACGCTGCATTGCGGCGTGCAACCAGGACTGCATCAAGCCCGACTATGACGCCGCGGCCGACGTACTCAACTACAAGATCGCCGAGTATACGAAGGCCGTTGTCCAGGATCGCCCCAGCTTCCATATCTCGCTCGCCATGGACATCAGCCCCAACTGCGACTGCCATCCCGAGAATGACACGCCCATCGTCAACGACATCGGCATGTTCGCGAGCTTCGACCCGGTCGCCATCGACCAGGCCTGCGCCGATGCCGTCATGGCATCCGAGCCGCTGCCTAACACCGAGCTTACCGACAGCGCGGCCAAGATGGAGCATAACCACGAGCATTTGGAGGGCGAGCAGGCCAAGGATCCCTTCTGCATCACGCATCCCGACACCGACTGGCGCGCGTGCATCGCGCATGCCGAGAAGATCGGCCTGGGCACGAGCGAGTACGAGCTCATCGAGGTCAAATAGCGCCTAGCTATTGGACATATCAAGCGCTTTTGTAGCGCAACGTTAGTAAAAACCGCCCGTGAGCACAGCGCCCACGGGCGGCTTTTTGGAAGTGCTAGGGGCCAGATAGACCAGTAAACCGTACTATTTGCTTAAAAAATCTTGTCGAGGAAGTCGTCGACCGTGTTCCAGTAGAGCTCGGGGTCAACTTGCGCGCTCTTGGCGTGGGTGGCGCCGTGGATAGTGAGCTTCTGTTTAACCTTGCTGGCGCACGCGTCGTAGTTTTGGTCGAGCATGTCGTACGGCACAAAGGTGTCCTGGTCGCCGTGGATAAACAGCATGGGAACCGTCGCGTGTTCGAGTTGGTCCACACTGCTCGCCTTATGAAAGTCGTAGCCTGCGCGCACGTTGCACACTAAGTTTGCTACATCGAGCAAGGGAAAGCTGGGCAGGCCGAACACGTCCTTGAGCTGCAGGGAAAACTCGTCCCAAACGCTTGTATAGCCGCAGTCCTCGATAATGCATTTCACGTTTGCGGGCAGAGATTCCCCCGCGACGTCCATGGCGGTCGCTGCACCCATCGACTCGCCAAAGACCAGGATGCGCGCCTTGGGATCGGCCGCAACGATCCGCCCGATCCACGCGACGACATCGAGTCGCTCGGGCCAGCCCATGCCGATGTAGTCACCGCCGGAACGCTCGTGGGCGCGGGCGGCAGGTGCGAGCACGTTCATGCCGCGGTCGTGGAATCGCTTGACGTATCGGGCCATACCGATGGGCTCATCGGTGTATCCGTGTAGGCAGATAGCGTAATTGTGCGTGCTCTCTGGGGCGACAAAATACCAAGCGGCAAGTTCGGTTCCGTCATCTGCGGTGAGGCTGCTGCTCTCGCGGTTCTCTTTAAACCATGCCCGCGCCTCGGTTCCCTCGGCATCCATCTGTTCACCCTTTTCGGCGTCCTTGCCGTCCTGCATCATCTTCATGGTGTAGGGGGCGCGAGGGTTCAGGGCAAAGTCGAACAAGAAGTTGCCGGCAAACCCCAGCAGCGCTACAACGAGCACCAGCGCAACGATGCCGGCTATCTTGAGCTTTCGATGGGAACGTGCGTTTTGAGACATAAGAAGCTTTCCTATAAGATGTTAATACATCAACATTTAATGCAAGCGCATTATGGACGTTCGCCGTTGATGCGTCAACAGGCAAAGAATGGGTAAACAAAGGGTCACGTATGGTGCAAATTTCGCACGCACCCAGACGCTTTGATATAGTGTTGAGAACTCTTTACGTTGGAGGATGTAACCGGCATGTCCGATTCGAGCGACAGTTCCAAGCCGCGACCCAAGGCCGCGGCCGTTCCGCACTACACGGTGGGCGAGGAGATTATGAACTCCGTCACCCATGGTGTCGGCTGCTTGCTGGGTATCGCGGGTCTGGTGCTCCTGATCGTATTCGCTGCACTGCGCGGCGGTGGCCCGGCCCACATGGCCGCGGCAATCGTCTACGGCGCCAGTATTATTCTCGAATACCTTGCCTCCACGCTCTACCATGCGATTCAGCCCGCGGGCGCTAAGCGCGTGTTCCGCATTATCGACCACAGCTGTATCTATCTGCTCATTGCCGGCAGCTATACGCCGTTTTGCCTCATTACGCTGGCAAACGACGGTGGTCCCGTGCTGTTTTTTGCCGTATGGGCCATCGCCATCGTCGGGATCGCCCTCGAGTGTTTTTTGCGCGAGCGCCAGCCGCATTGGGTAAGCGGCCTGGTCTATCTGCTGATGGGCTGGCTCGTCGTCTTTAAGCTGCCCGAGCTCGTGTCGCTGCTCAACCCCGTGGCACTTGCCCTGCTCGCTGTCGGCGGCGTGTGCTACACCGTGGGCGTGCCGTTCTACATCGCCAAAAACGTGCGTTACCTGCACAGTGTGTTTCACTTGTGGGTGCTCGCCGGCAGTATCTTCCAGTTCATGGCGGTGATCCTCTTCGTAATCTAGCGATCGCGTCTGTGCCCGCGGGCCCATCCGAGCGGCCGTCGGGCGCAACTGCCCTATCCGTCACCTACGCTTACTACCTAACGTCCCGAATCTTGGAGGTTCGAGAAACTCCCGATGGACATAACCATCTCCCTTATCACCACCCTCGTTTTGACCCTCATCAACGGCTACTTCTCTATGTCTGAGATGGCGCTCACCACGGCCAAGCGCGCCGTGCTGGAGCACGAGGCCGAGGAAGGCGACAAGCGTGCCGAGCGTGCCATTAAGCTGGCTGCCGACTCCGACCAGCTGCTCGCCACCATCCAGGTCGCCATCACGCTCGTGGGCTTCGCCTCGTCCGCCGTCGCCTCGACGAGCCTGTCCGACCCGCTCGCCACGTGGCTCATGAGCTTTGGCGTCGCGCCGCTTTCCGCCATCGCACGCGGCCTGGCGCCGGTCATCATCACCGTCGCCGTCGCCTTTGTGTCCATCGTGATCGGCGAGCTCGTGCCCAAGCGCATCGGCCTTGCTAACGCCGAGGGCGTATCCAAGCAGGTCGTGGGACCGCTCTCCGTATTCCAAAAGATCGCCCGCCCGCTCGTGTGGCTGACCGGTGCCTGCTCCGACGGCCTGGCCCGCATCCTGCGCATCAAGAGCGCCGACGACCGTCAGAACGTCTCGGAAGAAGAGATCAAGTACATGGTCTCGGAGCAGGACGACCTGCTCGACGAGGAAAAGCGTATGATCCACGAGATCTTTGACCTGGGCGACACCGTTGCCCGCGAGGTCATGGTGCCGCGCGTGGACACCACCATGTGCGAGGATGACGAGACGGTCGCCGACGTGCTGTCCACCATGCGCCAGACCGGCTTTAGCCGCATCCCCGTCTATCACGAGGATCCCGACAACGTCGCGGGCATCGCGCACATCAAGGACCTGATTCAGCCCGCGCTCGACGGCAAGGGCGACCAGCCCATCGCCGGCTTTTTGCGCGACGCCACCTTTGTGCCCGACACCAAGGACATCCTGCCGCTGCTGTCCGAGATGCAGACCTCGCACGACCAGATCGTGGTGGTCGTGGACGAGTACGGCGGCACGGCCGGCATCATCACCATCGAGGACATCGTCGAGGAGATCGTCGGCGAGATCGAGGACGAGTTCGACCCCGACAACAAGTACCTCACGCGCCTTTCGCGCCACGAGTGGCTTGTCGATGGGCGTTTTTCGTGCGATGACGCGATTGAGCTTGGTTGGCCGCTCGAGGAAAGCGATGATTATGAGACCATCGCCGGCTGGATTTTGGAGCTTTGCGACTCGGTGCCCGACATCGGAGAGGTGT
This sequence comes from Collinsella sp. AF39-11AT, assembly GCF_003474585.1. Lineage (NCBI taxonomy): Bacteria > Bacillati > Actinomycetota > Coriobacteriia > Coriobacteriales > Coriobacteriaceae > Collinsella > Collinsella sp. AF39-11AT. The sequence goes on from NZ_QROG01000006.1 coordinate 78,348, forward strand.
TTGAGGTTGCGGGGTACAAGTTTAAGGTGCAGTCGATGCGTGGCCAGCGCATCTCGCTCATTCGCGTGATCGCTCCGGCCGAAACCGATAGGAAGGATTCCGAGTCCTCGGCAGATAAGCCGGCGGCGTCGGGTGCGGGTTCTGCGGACCCGCACGACGGCGATGAGTAGGGCAAGGAAGAGTAGGGGAGAGTTATGGCAGGCCTGTTCAACATCCTTAAGGTCACCGTCAGTGAGGACAAGATCTGCGCGCATGTGCTGGTGAACCCCGGCATGCCGCTCATGACCTCGGAGGACATCGAGGCCACGGCGCGCGTGTACTACCTGGTGCCTGCGATTGCCAAGCACCTGTGCCTGGGCGATTCCGGTCGCGAATTCCAGGACTGCATGGGCCAGACCGAGCTTTGCCATCTGCTGGAGCACGTGACGGTCGAGCTCATGAACGAGACCGGGCTTGCCGGCAGCATTTCGTGCGGCCGCACCCGCGTAAGCGAGCACGATGAGCGTGTCTTTGAGGTTGAGCTTTCGTGTCCCGACGACGCGCTGGCCATCGGCGCGCTGTCTTCGGCGACCTTTATGATGGATTGGGCCTATCTGCATGCCGAACAGCCCGCTCCCGATGTGGACGGTACGGTCGCGGGTTTGCGCAACCTGGTGCTGGGCATGCGCGCCGAGGCCGAGGGTAAGGATCCGCACGAGGTCGTCGCCGCCGCGAACGGCGAAGATGCTGCCGAGGACGAGGGCACTGACGAGGGCGATGCGCCGGTCGACGCCGAGCCCGTTGCCGATGCGACCGCCGAGCCCGTTCCCACCGAGCCCCAGGGCGTCCCCAACTTTGACGACGAGCCCCAGGTGGCGATTGATACCGAGGGCGCGGTTGCCGAGAACCACGAGGCCTCCGCTGCCGTCTTTGGCGGTGCTGCGACGGTTCCGGTAGGACCTGCGCATGAGGGCGGCCTGCCGCTTGTGGACGGCGCCGGCGAGGACCCGGGTGCCACGGTGGCCATGCCGGCTATGCCCCAGGAGTAGGCCTACGCGTTTATCACCATCACGTACCTGCGCCTTTGCCGTACGCAGATGAGCGGAGCGGCAAGTGATGCGCTGCGGGTATAATGGACAGCATTCAAACGGTGGGCACCGACGTGCCCGCAGGAGAGGAATGATCATGGGTAAGACTTTCAGCTTTGTCTCCGGCGCACTTTTTGGTGCCGCTGCCGGCGCTATTATCGGCGTTGCTCTGGCCCCGCGCTCGGGCGCCGAAACCCGCGCCATGGCTGCCGATATCGCCAACGACGCCTGGGACAATATACGCGACACCTACGAGCACAGCGCCGAGGAGGCCCGTGCCGCGGTGAATGACTTTGGCCCGATGGTCGACGCCAAGACTGACGACCTACGCGCCAAGGTCGACCTGGCCCGCGAGCGCATGGACCAGCTGCGCGAGCAGCTCAACGACGCCATTTCGGGCGGCAACGTGACGCCTGCCGCCGACGTCGTGGTCGAGAACGCCGTCGAGGCTGATGCCGAGGCTGCGGAGCCCTCGACCGAGGCATAATGCGCGCCGGGGATTTTGTCGGCGCCAAGATCTATCGCAAGCCTGCCGAGGACAAGCGCACCAAAAAGGACGGCACGCCGCGCAGCCCTAAAAAGCTCGGAAAGATTCACTTTCCGGTCTTTACCCCGGGCGGTACGCGCGTGGTCGGCTTTATGGTCCGCCAGTCCGATATCGCGGGCATGATCGAGCGTCCCGACCGATTCGTAGCGCTCGACGCCATTGGTGTCTACGAGGGCGCCATCGCGGTTGACGACGTCAAGGGCACCTACGATACCGCTGCGGCCAAGCGCCTCGACATCAACCTGGACGATTGCATCATCTGGGTCGGTATGGACGTGCGCACGGAATCGGGCGACGTCGTGGGCTATTGCTCGGACGTTGAGTTCAAGCCGCGCTCGGGCATCGTGCAGGCATTCTATGTGACCGCCGGCGCTGCTTCGAGTGTTTTGGTTGGTGACACGCAGGTGCCGCCGACGATGCTGCGCGGCTACGAGAACGGCGCGATGGTCGTCTCGGACGAGGTCAAGTCGCTCGGGTATTCGGGCGGTGCGGCTGCCAAGGCCGCCGAGGCCAGCGTCGTGGTGGGCGACAAGGTCAAAAAGGGCGCCAAGGTGCTCGATGACAAGGGATCGGTCGCCGTGGACAAGGGCAGCCGCGCACTGGGCAAGCAGCTCGGCAAGACGCGCGGTATGTTCAAGGCCTTTAAGGACGAATACCAAAAGGCGAGCGGAGGCTCGTCAAAAGCTACAAAATAGCGACGTACCAAATGATGGGAGGCAAGCCGGAGACCTGTTGCTCCGGCTTGCTGTGTTTATGGGGGAGGGCACATGCGCCAAAACGAATCCAACTTAAACGGGCGTTCGGGTGCGCGTCCGACGGCGCGCCGCGACCTGGGGCAGCTGCCCAGCGGTCAGCGCCGCCGTCACCGTAAGCCCGGCGCGATGTATCTCAACCATAGCCGCGGCTTTAGCGATCGCAGCGCGCGCATCGGCAACAGCCGCACACCCCGTCGTTCGTCTCGCCTGCCCTACGCGCTCATCGCCGTGGGTTGCGCGCTCGTGCTGTTTATCGCTGCCGTCGTGGGCTACGTCAACCGCAGTGTGGACGTGGAGCTCAACGGCCAGAAGACAGCGGTGCGTGTGGGCTCTACGCTGCAGAATCTCATCGACGACCAGGAGTTGACTGACACCTACGACGCAGGCGACCTGCTGGCCGTCGATGACAGCGTGCTCAAGCGCCATGGGGGCGAAAAGCTGTCGGTGAAGGTCGACGGCAAGCGCGTGAAGCAGGGCAAATGGGATAGCCGCGAACTTGAGGGCGGCGAGAAGGTGACGGTCAAGGATGGCCGTAACACCTACGAGAAGCACGAGGTTCAGGCTACGGTTATCGAGCCCAAGCTCAAGGTCGAGGGTACGGGCGCTATCGAGTATGTGCAGACGTGGGGTGTCCAGGGCCGCTCCGAGGTGTGGGTCGGCGAGCAATCGGGCAAGACACAGGACCGCGGCGAGGTCGTGCCCGCCACCGATTGCGTCGTTGCGTGCGCCAGCGTGGCGCCCAAGGGCAACAAAAAGTACGTGGCGCTGACGTTTGACGAGGGTCCGAGCAGCGCTACCAAGCAGATCTTGCAGGTACTCAAGGAAAAGGGCGTCACCGCGACGTTCTTCCTGTCGGGCGATGCGGCCGAGGCATCGCCTGCCACGGCCAAGGCGATTGTCGATGCCGGGTGCGAGATCGGATCCAACAGCTACAGCGACGATTCGCTCAAGGGTCAGGACCGTGAGGCGGTACGCGAACAGATCACGAAAGGCACCGATGCGATTAAGTCGGCGACCGGCGTGAAGACGATGCTGCTGCGTGCTCCCTACGCTGCCTTTGACGAGCAAAACTGGATTGATGCGATGGACCTGGTCTCCGCCGTGGTCTCGTGGAATATTGACTCGGGCGACTGGCTGCTCAACGGTGCCGACGAGCAGGTCTCGACGGTGCTCGATTCGGTGACGCCGGGCAATATCGTGCTGCTCACCGATAGAGACGAATGCGCCGAGCAGACGCTCGAGGCGCTGCCGCAGATTATCGATGGCCTTGTCGCCGACGGCTACAAGATCGTGACGCTCAGCGACCTGGTTAAGACGGACACGGCATTGAGCAAAAAGCTCACCTCGCTCACCAAGGTTTCCATGCCCAAAAACGCTGTGTTCCCCCAACTTGCCGAGGACGATGACACCACAGAGTAGCCATTGGGTAGTCGTTTAAGAACGTCCCCAATGGCTATGTCACGGATACGTCAGCGTTTGGTATGCCTGCAATGTGCAGCGCATAAATTCGATGCCGCAAGGCGATGCTGATGCTATAGTTACTGCGGTTAATGAGGGTCAAGAGAAAGGTTACAGGTGAAATCCAAACCTCGACCATACAGTCGATGACCCCATGCAGGTGCTTTTTGCGCATGCACGGGGTGTAAGCGTCGAGCGGCGTGCCGCCCGCGCATGCGTATACATATCCAGAAGCCCCCGGACGCCGCACGCGCGGCCGCGTCCGGAGGAATAATGATGGGGAGCACCATTGAATTATCTGAGTGAGATGCTCAAATTGCCGGTCTTGGACGTCGACGGCGAAAAGCTCGGCGTGGTCAACGATTTTGGCATTGCTACCGGCGAAGTTTTTCCGCACGTGACGTCGCTCGCGTTCCGCGGTCCCGGCAAGACGCCGTTTATGATCAGCTGGCGCAAATGGGTCGACCGCATCGACGAGACAGGCGTGTATCTCAACACGTCTGCCACCAATATTCGCTTCTCGTACCTGCAGCCGACCGAGCTCCTGCTGGCGCGCGATGTTCTCAATAAGCAGATCGTCGACACGCAGGGCATGAAGGTCGTGCGCGTCAACGACATCAAGTTTTCCATGTCGGGCGAAAATCAGCTGCGCCTGCTGGGCGCCGAGGTCGGTGCCCGCGGTCTGCTACGCGCCATCAGCCCCGCGCTCGAGCATATCGTCGAAGGCTTTATGAAGCACCTGGGCAAGCCGCTCAGTGAGGACATCATCGCTTGGTCCTACATGGACCTGCTCGACCGCTCGACCAAGAACATTCAACTCTCGGTGTCGCACAAGACGCTCGGCGAGCTGCACCCTGCCGACATCGCCGACATTATCGAGCAGCTCGACCCGCGCCTACGTGCGCAGGTGTTTGCGCAGCTCGATACTGCCCAGGCCGCCGAGGCCATCTCGGAGTTCGATGACGACGAGCTCATGACCGAGATGCTCGAGGGCCTGTCCGACACGGACGCATCGTCGATGCTGGCCATGATGGACCCGGATGACGCTGCCGACCTGATCGACGAGCTCGATTACGAGAAGGCCGAGAAGCTCCTGCGCCTGATGGGCGTCAAGGAGGAGAAGGCGATTCGTAATCTGCTGGGGTATGAGGACAACACCGCCGGCCGCATCATGACCTCGGAGTTTGTCTCCCTGCCCGCCACGGCAACGGTCGGTGACGCCATCGAGGCGATTCGCGAGCTCGACGAGGACTTCGAGAGCGTCTACTACGTCTATACCGAGGATCCGAGCGGCATGCTGACCGGCGTGCTTTCGCTGCGCACGCTGATCGTAGCCGACCGCGACGCTACGCTGGGTCAGCTGGCCTATCGCGACCTGGTCTATGTGTCGCCCGACGAGGACCAGGAAGACGTGACGGATGAGATGACCAAGTATGACCTGGTAGCTATCCCCGTCTGTGACGAGAACCGCCACATCCTGGGTATCGTGACCTTCGACGACGCCATGGACGTTATAGCCGAGGAGCATCAGGAGGACCTGCAGATCGCCGGTGTCGGCTCGGGCGATAGCGCATCGGACGACTCGACGAACGTGCTCAGCTGGTTCGTACATCGCCAGTACTGGGTTGTTGTATGGGGCGTCGCGTCGTGCATCATGGCGACCGTGCTGGGAACGGCGCTCGGCTCCGCGCATCTGGTGGTGTTCCCCATGTGCGCCATGCCGCTCGTGCTGCTGGCGGCCTCGCGCATGGTGTCGTTCGTCAAGAACTACTTCCTGGAGTATGACGGTCACGACGACGAACCCAAGCCGTATCTGGGGTTCTTCTTCCAGAGCACGGGTATGGGCCTGATTCTGTCACTCGTGACCTACCTGTGCGCCCAGCTGGTGCGCACCGCTGCGTTCCCCGATGCGTCCATGTTTGAGGAGCAACTCTTTACCGGGTGCTTTAACATCGCGGCCATCGTCTGTCTGATTGGCAACATGAGCGCCGTGATTTACCTGATGGTGCTGTTCTGGCGTGACGAGCACGACCTCAATACGTCGGGCACCGCCATGAACGTCATTGCCGTCATGATCTCGTGTGTGGCGTATTGCATCGCCGCGGTGCTGCTCGCCATGTCAGTCATGGGTTAGGTGGTCGCGTGCAAAATACCAAGCAAAAGTCGGGCACCAAGCAAAAGCTGACCATCGCGGCCATCTTTGGCGCTATGGGCCCCGGTCTGCTGGCGGCGCTTTCGGGCAATGACGCCGGCGGCATTGCAACGTATTCCAGCGCGGGCGCCAGCTATGGCTACAAGATGCTCTGGATGCTTCCCGTCATGACTGTGCTGCTCATCGTGACGCAGGAGACCGCGGCGCGCTGCGGCTGCGTCACGGGCAAGGGCCTGGCATCGCTCATTCGCGAGCGCTTTGGCGTGCGCAAGAGCGTGTTGGCCATGGCGGCGCTGTTGATCGCCAACACGGCTGTGACCATTTCGGAGTTTGCGGGCATCGCCAGCGGCCTTGCTCTCTTTGGCGTGCCGGCGAGCATCTCGGTGCCGTTGGTGGCGCTGCTGGTGTGGATGCTTACCATGTCGGGTAGTTTCCAGCGCATCGAGAAGATTCTGCTGCTGGTGAGCTGCGTGTTCGTGACCTATATCGTCGCCGCGTTTATGGCTGGCCCCAACTGGGGTGAGGTCGCGGTCGACCTGGTCGTGCCCAACATTCAAAATGACCCCAGCTACGTGTCGCTCGTGGTCGCAACGATCGGTACCACTATCGCGCCGTGGATGATTTTCTTGGCGCAGAACAACGTGGTCGATAAGAACGCGGGCGAGGACGATATCGTGCTGCAGCGCATCGATACCGTGAGCGGCTCGCTTGCCGCTGATGTCATTGCCGGCTTTATTATCATTACGACCGGTACGGTGCTGTTCCCGGCGGGTATTCAGATTAGCGATGCTGCCGATGCTGCCCGCGCGCTGGAGCCTATTGCGGGTCAGTGGTCTACGGTACTGTTTGCCTCGGGCCTGGTCGCGGCGAGTTTCTTGGCTGCCTGCGTGCTGCCGGGCGTTACGTCGAGCGCTATCTGCGAGGCATTTGGCTGGGAGCGCGGTGCCGATCGCAGCTGGGACGAGGCCCCGGTCTATCGCGGCATCATTACGGCCATCATCGGTATCTCTGCCGTGCTGGTGCTTATGCCCGGCGTCGATCTGTTCCAGATTATGATGACCTCGCAGGTCATCAATGGCGTGCTACTGCCCGTGGTTCTGGTGTTCCAAGTGGTTATCGCCGCCGACCGTCACATTATGGGCGCCAACCGCAACGGCCGCGTGTGGAACGTGCTCACGTGGGCGACTATCGCCGTGATTACGGTGCTCACGGTCGTCATGTTTGTCCTGCAGGCGATGGGTTACAGCGCTTAGCGCCCACTTTTGCTTCCGAACAGGCCGCAGCGATGGACTGCGGCCTGTTTTTTGCCCGCTATAGGGCATTAGTTATATGGCAGTGGACAAAAAATGCCAAATATGAGTACTGTTGCTAAGTGAATAGCATTTACATCCAAGAAGATAATGGACATAGCCGATAGTATGTTCATTAAAATTGGCTCCAATATGTCTTAAACCAGTCAGGTTGGCTGCTTTAGGGGGTTGTAGGGGTCGCTCGGACGTCATTTTGGGTGGTTTTGCCTGCTACTAAAATGGTAACAGTACTCATATTTGCCCCTTTTTGTCCACGACCCCTTGGAGCCGGCTCGAAAAGAGTGATTTTGGGTTGTTTGCTGCGGGTGTGGGCTTGGAAACAACGTTCGGGGTGGCGAGGCGCCCAGAATTTGGTCGCAAGGAGGGCGTTCCTCGGCTGTGTCAGGAGTGTCCCTGGGTGCCGGCACATAAGGAACGTCCCTAACTGTCGGAGGGGGTGCCTGCCGTGGCGGGCACCCCCTCCGGATGTGGGAAGTTTGCGCTGCAGGTTACTTGTCGGTGCCCAGCTTGTGCGGCTTGAGAGCGAGCGCATTGACGAGCGCGTCGGTGGCAGACTTGACGGCCGCCGGCTGCGGATCGTTGACGTGATCCTCGGGATGCACGGGCAGGTCCTTCTTGACTGCATCGTGGATCAAGTTGAGGTACTCAGTCACGCCAGTGGTCGACAGGTGCGTGCCATCGCCATCGAACAGGTCGTTGCGATTGGCACTGTATCCGTACCAGTCGATAACGCGCACGTTCTTGTAGCGCGTAGCAGCGTTGGCGATGGCCTGGTTGGTAGAGCCAACCCACGGCTGCGGGCTGCGCGTGTTCACAAACACCACAATACGCTTATCTCCTGCATCGGTCATGATGGCGTCGATCTGGTCGTCGGTTACCAAGCCGTTGGTGCCCAGTGCAAAGACCACGATCTTGCCGGCAAGGTTCTGTTGGAGATAGCCCTCAAATGTCGCGCGGCCCGCATCAAACTGGCGGCCCTTTTCGGCATCGATATGGCTGTGCGGGAACACGCCGTCAAAGGAATCAACGGCGCGCAGCGACACGGAGTCACCGATCATCAACAGGTCGTAGGAGCCATCGGGGAAGCCGTCGTTGTCCTTGTCGGTGTCGTCGGCCGCCTGTTGGTCTGTGGGCGCGGTGTTTTTGGCTTCCTTGTTGAGGACTTCGGCGCCCTCACCGCTCAGCGCAGACGTCTCGGGCACAAAGATCAGGCCGCCCAGTGCAACGACCAACACGACAGCGCAGGCTGCGCAGACAGGGACGTGCGCGCGCACCCAGTTGGCGGGCGCGGTGGTGCCGTCGCGGAACTCGGATACGGTGCGCCCAAAGGCGCCCTTTCTAAACGGCGTCTCGATAAAGCGATATGAACATTCGGCTACGGCGACCACCAACAACACCTGCAAAATGTACTGCCACCACGGCGTATCGTTGATGTTGGCGACCGGGTTCATGAGCAACAGTAGCGGATAGTGCCACAGGTAGATGCTGTACGAGCGCTTGCCAACCCACACGAGCGGCTCGGCGGACAGTGCGCGGGCAACCATTCCCTGGGGCTGCACGCAGGCCGCGATGACCATGAGCGTGAGGATGGAGCATAGCAGCGTGCCGCCGCGATACTGGAACGCGGTGTAGCCGTTGGTGAGCGCGACCATGGCGGCAAGGCCAACCAGACCCACGACGCCCAACACATCGATGGATGCGGGCGAGGACCAAAAGCGCACGAGGGCGCTCGGCTGTGCCGGGACGGTCTCGGCTGCGTTGTCGGCCTTCTCGCCAGGCTTGCCCTCGGCGTTCTTGCCGTGCTTGGCGGCGCCAGCCAGGCGATTGAGCCCCAAACGATGAGCGAGACGCACCGGCGCCAGGTCGCGATTGGGGATAAAGGCCATCCAGGCGCCCAGCAGCAGCGAGAAGACGCGGGTGTCGGTGCCGTAGTACACGCGGCTGGGGTCGGCGGCAGGGTTGTAGAGCACCATCATGGCAAGGGCGGATACCGCTGCGAGTCCCAGGACCACACGGCGCGTGTTGGGTTTGCTCACATGCATGGACACCATGGCAAACAGCAGCGGTGGCCAAACCAGGTAGAATTGTTCCTCGATGGCGAGCGACCAAAAGTGCGTAAGCGGCGAGGGGTCGCCCAGGGCGTTGAAGTACGAAACGTCCTGCATAATCTGCCACCAGTTGTTAAAGAACAGCAGCGACGGCAGAATGTCGGGACGCATCTTGGTGAGCATCACGTGGTTGAAGACGGTGCACAGCGCACAGGTTACAACCACAACGGTCACCACGGCGGGGACCAGGCGACGGATGCGGCGGATCCAGAAGCTCTTGAGGTCGATGCGGCCGGTCTTTGATACTTCGTTGATGAGCAGGCGCGTGATCAGGTAGCCCGAGAGCACAAAGAAAATCGTGACTCCAAGCAAGCCGCCCTGCGCCCAGGTGAGGTTGAGGTGATAGAGCACCACCGCGACGACGGCAAGCGTGCGCAGACCGTCGAGGGCGGGGATATACCGAGATTTGGGGCGCGCGGGCACCTGCTCTTTTGTGGCGCTGCTGGCGTGGGCGCCCTTGTTGGCAGACGCGCGATGGGGGTCTGCGGCTTGGCGCGGCTCGGAGGTTTGGCGGCTGGCGCGCGAGCGTTCGTGCGGCGCCTGTTGATCGCTCGAGTGGCGTGAGCTGCGCGAGTTCGATCGCGGGAATTGTTCCATAAAACATCATCCAAATGACGAGAATAATCAGCACGCCTTTATTGTAGCCGCCTGCTCCTGTGAATGCTTGCTGCTGGCGCAAGCTCAAGCGCGCGTCCACATCAAAGTGAACTAAAGTTATAGAGGCGTGAGAGCGCACGATCGACGACCGGCAGCGGGTGCAGAGCCCGCGGACGAGGAGGTTTCCATGGCAGATTGCGGCATCGTCGCGGTGTTCGGCAGCATGAACATGGACCTTTCGGTGGCGTGCGAGCGCATGCCGCGTGCGGGCGAGACCGTCGGCGGCAGCGGGTTTATCACCAACGCCGGCGGAAAAGGCGCCAACCAGGCCGTAGCGGCTGCGCGCATGGGCGCGCACACATGCATGATCGGTGCGGTCGGTCGCGACGCGTTTGGCACGTCGCTCGTGACGGGGCTCCAAGACGCTGGCGTGAGCTGCGATTTTGTGGCGCGTCGCGACGACGTGGAGACGGGAACGGCGACCATCATTCGCTTTGGTGGCGACAACCGTATTGTGCTGTCGCCGGGCGCCAACCATGCGCTTACGGGCGAGGACGTTGCCTGCGCGCTGAGGTGCCTGGTGGCCGATGAACTCGACGGCGACGCCAGCAAGATTGCCCCGGCTGCCGGAAGCGTCTTTATCGCCCAGGGCGAATGCGACCTGGCGGCGACGGCCGAGGCACTCGTTTGCGCTCACGAGCTGGGGTTCTATACGGTCTTTAACCCGGCGCCGGCAAGTGACGTGCCGGCAGGGGCTTGGACGGCGGTCGACCTGGTCTGTCCCAACGAGACCGAGTGCCAGGTGCTGACGGGCATCTTGCCCGCGGATGATACGAGCTGCGCCGCAGCGCTCAATGCCCTGCTCGCCAAGGGTGCCGGAGCTGCGGTCATCACGTTGGGCGGTGCCGGGTCGGTTACGCTCGGCGACGACGGCGAGCTGCTGCGCATGCCGGCGCTTTCGAGCACGGTGGTCGATACGACGGCCGCGGGCGATACGTTTATCGGTGCGCTTGCCGCGGCTCGTCTGGAGGGCCTGCCGCTCTTTGAGTGCATGGCCGCGGGTGCCCGTGCCTCGGCGGTGACGGTGTCGCGCTTGGGTGCACAGCAGTCGATTCCCACGCGTGGCGAAGTCGAGCGCGCGTTTGGTTTAGACGATTACGTACAAGACGGAGAAGCGGAGTAGAACAATGGCAATCAAGAAGCTGATCCTTGATCTGGATATGGGTGTGGACGATGCGATGGCGCTTGCCTATGCCATCGCGAGCCCCGAGGTGGAGCTCGTGGGCATCACCACGTGCTTTGGCAACGTGCGCGTCGAGCAGTCGGCGCATAACTGCCTGGCGGTGCTCGACCTGTTGGGTCGTCCCGAGGTGCCGGTGTATCTGGGTGCCGACCGTCCCCTACAGGCGACCGAGCCCTATACGCCACCGGCGTCCACCACGCTCATCCACGGCAAGAACGGCATCGGCGGCGCGAGCGTGCCCGCGTCTCCCTACGAGCCAGTGGGGGCGACCTCGGCCGATGGCAATGCCGCGGTCGATTATCTGATCGATGCCGCGCGCACCTATGGGCCCGATCTGGTCTACGTAGCGACCGGCCCGCTCTCCAACCTGGCACTTGCCTTGGAGCGCGATGCGGCGGCGATGATGTCTATCGGCCGCGTGGTGGTGATGGGCGGCGCCCTGACCGTGCCCGGTAACGTGAGCGCGGGTGCCGAGGCCAACATGGCAAGCGATCCCGAGGCCGCCGATGCCGTGCTGCGCTCGGGCCGCAAGCTCACCATGGTGGGCCTGGACGTGACGCATCGCGTGGTGCTCACGCGCCGCGATGTTGCCGGCTGGACAGGCTCGGGCACCATGGCGGGCTGCGCATTTGCGAGCATGGTCGAGCACTACATTGGCTCGTACGAGATGAACGCACCCTACCTGGGTGGTTGCGCACTGCACGATCCCCTGGCCGTTGCCGTGGCGATCGACCCCACGCTCGTGGGTGCGCTCGGCTGCAATCTGCGTGTCGACCTGCTGGGCGAGTACCGTGGCCGCACCATCTGCGACGAGCACCGCCTGTCCGATCCCGACAAGAGCGCGCTTGTGGCGCTGACCGTTGACGCCCCGCGCTTCCTGTCCGAGTTTAAGGCGCGCATGGCCCGCGTCCTAGGTTAAACGATTCCTGCACCCCGCCCCATGTAGTCAATTTGGGACGGGGCTTTTTTAGCTACCGAGCAAATGCGCCCGTTGGGGGAATAGTCGTGCCACTTCGCTTGACAACAGGCTAAACTAGCTCATAAACATTTACTATTATGTTTAGTTTGAATTTGCGGCCGTTTAGTTGCCGAGCCATCGAGTCGCGATGCTCCACCACGGCCGCCGCTAGGGGGACCAATGGCCAAAGCAAGTGTTCGCGAGATCAGCCGCATCACCGGTTTTTCGCCCGCAACCGTGTCCAACGCGCTCAACCGCAAGCGCAGCGTGAGCGAGGAGACCGCCAAGGTCATCCTGGAGTGTGCGCAGTCGCTCGGCTATCAGCAGTCGACGCAGCTCGAGAGCATCCAGTTTGTACTTGCGCGCAAGACGGGCGCCATCCTGGACGAGAGCACCTTCCATCCCGCGGTCATCGAGGGCGTGGAGCGCCAGGCGCGTCGTCACGGCATGAGCACGAGCTTTGTCACACTCGACTTTAGCGACCTGGACGCCGTGCGCCCGCAGGTCGAGGGCCTGATCGCCGATCCGTCTGCTGCTATCGTGCTGATGGGCACCGAGCTGGGCGAGGAAGACTACGCCCTGTTCGCCAACGCTGCCGCCCACCTGATCGTGCTCGACGGTTGGAGCGATCGCCAGTACTTCGATGCCGTGGTCATTGCTAACACCGATTCGGTGCTGCGTGCCGTGGACTACCTTATCGAGAAGGGCCACAGACAAATCGGCTACCTGGCAGGCGACCTTCGCATTCGCAACTTTAAAGATCGTGAGCGCGGCTATCGCCAAGCGCTTGAGGATGCGGACCTCGAGGCCAACCCGACCTGGCACGTCACGCTGGGCACCACGCTCGAGGGTGCTTATCGCGACATGGGCGCGTGGCTCGACGGCGTCTCGCGCGATGACTTGCCGACGGCCTTCTTTGCCGAGAACGACGTGCTCGCCGTGGGCGCTATGCGCGCCCTGAACGAGCACGGCATACGCGTGCCCGAGGATGTTTCGATCATCGGCTTTGACGACCTATCTTTGGGCGCTTTCTCCAACCCGCCGCTCACCACGGTGCACGTTCCCAAGCACGAGGTGGGCGAGATCGCGGTGCGCCGTCTGGTGGGCAACATCCGCAATCCCAAGAGCTACACCTGCAAGACAGCCGTATCGACCTATTTTGTCGAGCGCCAGAGCGTGCGCGAGCTCTAGGCGAAAGCGGCATCGCACGCGCCGTGCCAAGATGCGCGGGGCGGCACGCATAACGTCGTTCAAAGAGGGGGTCCTTCGGGGCCCTCTTTTTGTTCCCCTTGTATGTTCAGATTGTTTACATACCGTTTAGGCTGATTTCTCTACCGTCTACGGGTATTTCGCGTTAAACTTCTAAACAGAAGAGTAAAACATTTAGTAAACAGAACAAAACGAAACACGCGTCTGTTTACTGAACATGTGACTAGGGGAGGACGTACATGGATAAGATCAAGCTCGGTTTTGTGCCCACGCGCCGCAGCATCTTTAGCGCGCCGGACGCGATCAAGTATCGCGGCCTGACGGCTGATCGCCTGCGCGAGATCGGCGTCGACATCGTGGATATCGACGACATCAACGACGAGGGCCTGCTGTTCGATGACAGCCATATCGAGCCTATCGTCAAGAAGTTCCGCGCCGAGGGCGTCGACGGCATCATGCTGTGCCACGCCAACTTTGGCACCGAGTATGTCTGCGCCCGCCTTGCCCGCGAGCTCGGCCTGCCCGTGCTGCTGTGGGGCCCGCGCGACGAGCGCCCCGAGCCCGATGGCACCCGTCTGCGCGATAGCCAGTGCGGCCTGTTCGCCACCGGCAAGGTCCTGCGCCGCTTCCGGGTTCCCTTCACCTATATGACCAACTGCCGCCTGACCGACCCCGAGTTCGAGCGCGGCGTCTGGGACTTCTTGGCTGTGTGCAACGTGGTCAAGACCTTCAAGCACACCCGCATTCTGCAGATGGCCACCCGTCCGTTCGACTTCTGGTCCACGATGTGCAACGAGGGTGAGCTGCTCGAAAAGTTCAATATCCAGCTTTCGCCCATCCCCATGACCGAGCTTGTCCAGGCCGTGCGCGATGCCCAGGCCGACGAGCAGGCCATGGCAGCCATGCTCGCCCACATTGGTGACAGCTTTGAGATCTGCATCCCCGAGGACAAGGTTCCTGCGGTCGCAGGACTCGCCATTGCCATGAAGCGCTTGGTCGAGAAGTACGGCTGCAACGCCGGCGCCATCCAGTGCTGGAACGCCCTGCAGGACGAGTTGGGCATTATGCCCTGCGCCGCCAACGCAATCCTCAACGAGATGGGCATCCCCATCGTCTGCGAGACCGACATCCATGGCGCTATCACCGCGCTGATGGTCGAGGCCGCCGACCTGGGCCGTCACCGCGGCATGTTCGCCGACTGGACCGTGCGTCATCCCGATAACGAGAACGGCGAGCTGCTGCAGCACTGCGGCCCCTGGCCCTGCAGCTGCGCGGCCGTCAAGCCCAAGCTCACTTACCCGCTGGCTTTCGATCACCCCGGCGCGCTGACGGCCGAGGCCAAGCACGGCGACCTCACCCTTGCCCGCTTTGACGGCGACAACGGCGAGTACTCGCTGCTGCTGGGTAACGCCCGCGGCATCGACGGCCCGGCCGGCATGGGCACCTACCTGTGGGTCGAGGTCGACAACCTCAAGCGCCTCGAGGCCAAGATCGTCGAGGGTCCCTACATCCACCACTGCGTCGCCATTCACGCCAACGTGGTGCCGGTGCTCTACGAGGCGTGCAAGTACATCGGCATTGTCCCCGACCTGTACGACCCCATCGAAGAAGACGTCAAAGCTTACCTGCGAGGAGAGTAGAAATGGCAACTATCGAAGAGCTTGAATCCCTGCGTTGGGACCTTCGCCGCGATTGCGTCGATATCATCATGGCTGGCGCTGGCGGGCACATCGGCGGCGACATGTCGGTCATCGATGCGCTGATGACCCTCTATGCCAACCACCTCAACATTTCTCCCGAGACCGTCGACGATCCCAACCGCGATCGCTTCGTACTCTCCAAGGGCCACGCCATGGAGGCCTACTACGCGGTGCTCTGCCACGAGGGCTATCTGGACCTCGACGACGTCAAGGCCCGCTTCTCTAAGTTCGGCAGCCCCTACATCGGCCACCCCAACAACAAGCTCAAGGGCATCGAGATGAACTCGGGCTCGCTGGGTCATGGCCTGCCCGTGGCCGTCGGGATGGCGCTTGCCGGCAAGATGGATGGCCGCGACTACCGCGTCTACACCATCATGGGCGACGGCGAGCTTGCCGAGGGCTCGGTCTGGGAGGGCGCCATGAGCGGCGGCAACTACCAGCTCGATAACCTGTGCGCGCTCGTGGACCGCAACCGCCTGCAGATCAGCGGCAGCACCGAGGACGTCATGAAGCAGGATTCGCAGGAGGAGCGCTGGGCCGCCTTCGGTTGGAACGTGCTGTCCATTCCGGGCAACGACGTCCAGGCCATCGACGCCGCGCTGACGCTGGCCGCCGAGACCAAGGGTAAGCCCACGGTCATCATCCTCAACACGGTGAAGGGCTACGGCTCGCCGGTTATGGAGGACAAGGCCGCCTGGCATCATCACCTGCCCAACGATGAGGAATATGCCCAGATCATCGCCGATTTCGCTGCCCATAAGGAGGCTATCAATGGCTAACAAGATCGCCAACCGCAAGGCTATCTGCGACACGCTGCTCGAGGCCGCCGCAACCGATAAAGACATCGTCGTCCTGTGCTCCGACTCCCGCGGCTCCGCATCGCTCACGCCGTTCTTCGATCAGTATCCCCAGCAGTCCATTGAGGTCGGCATCGCCGAGCAGGACCTGGTGAGTATCGCCGCCGGTATGGCCTCGTGCGGCAAGAAGGCCTGGGCCGCCTCGCCGGCGTCCTTTGTGACCACGCGCTCGTATGAGCAGTGCAAGGTCGACGTTTCGTACTCCAACACCAACGTCAAGCTCATCGGCATCTCGGGCGGCGTGTCCTATGGCGCCTTGGGCATGAGCCATCACTCCGCGCAGGATATCGCCGCCATGAGCGCGATTCCCAACATGCGCGTGTATCTGCCGAGCGATCGATTCCAGACCGCCGAGCTCGTGCGTGCCCTGGTCGCCGACAACAAGCCGGCCTACATCCGCGTGGGCCGCAACCCGGTGGAGGACGTGTACACCGAGGACGAGTGCCCGTTCCAGATGGATCGCGCCACTTGGGTGCGTCGCGGCGCCGATGTGACGATTGTCGCCACCGGCGAGATGGTCCGCCATGCCGTGGACGCCGCCGATCTGCTGGCCGAGCAGGGCATCTCGGCAACGGTACTCGACATGTATTGCGTCAAGCCGATCGATGCTGAGGCTGTGATCGAGGCCGCCGGTGCCACGCGCGCCGTCGTGACCGTCGAGGAGCACAGCCCCTTCGGCGGCCTGGGTTCCATGGTCGCGCAGGTCGTGGGCGAGCATTGCCCGTGTCCGGTCAAGTGCCTCTCCCTGCCCGATGCGCCGGTCATCACCGGCACGAGCCCCGAGGTCTTTGCGCACTACGGCCTGACGGGTGCCGGAATCGCGCAGACCGTCGCCGAGTTCTTGCCCGCAGAGTAACTGGAATGTGACAAAGGGACCGCCCCTTTGTCACATTCGTTTTGAAAGGGGTGGCCATGGGCCGCTACATCATCGGAATCGATCAATCCACGCAGGGCACCAAGGCGCTGCTGGTGGACGAGGGCGGCCATTTGATTCATCGTGCCGATCGCCCGCATCGCCAGATTGTCAACGAGGCCGGCTGGGTGAGCCATGATCCAGCCGAGATCGCCGCTAACGTGCTGGCCGTGGCGCGCGCCGTGGTGGAGGAGACCGGGGTCGATCCGGCCGACGTCGCCGGCATCGGCATCTCCAGCCAGCGCGAGACTACCGTTGCCTGGAAGCGCACGACGGGCGAGCCGCTGTGCGACGCCGTGGTGTGGCAGTGCGCCCGCGCCCGCGAGCTGTGCGACGAGCTTGCTGCGCGCGAAGGCGTGGCCGAGCTGGTGCGCGACACGACGGGTCTGGTGCTCTCGCCCTACTACCCGGCGGGCAAGATGGCCTGGATCCTCGCGAACGTTCCCGCGGCTGCCGAGGCCGCTGCGGCGGGCGAGCTGTGCCTGGGCACCATCGATGCCTGGGTGGTCTGGACGCTCACGGGCGGCGCGGAGTTTCGCTGCGACTGGTCCAATGCCAGCCGCACGCAGCTCTTTGACCTGCGCCGTGGCTGCTGGAGCGAGCCGGTGTGCGAGGCCTTTGGCGTCGATGCAGCCTGCCTGCCGCAGGTGACCGATTCCGATGGCCTGTTCGGCATGACGAACCTGGGCGGCTTTTTGCCGGCGCCCGTGCCCATTCACGGCGTGCTCGGCGACAGCCATGCCGCCTTGTTTGCCCAGGGCTGCCATAGCCGCGGCATGGCCAAGGCGACCTATGGCACCGGCAGCTCGGTCATGATGAACGTCGGCGACGAGTTCGTCGCCAGCTCGCACGGGCTTTCGAGCTCGCTTGCGTGGCGTATGGACGGTGTGACCGAGTATGTGCTCGAGGGCAACGTGAGCTACGCCGGCGCCGTCAAGACGTGGCTGCGCGACGACCTGGAGCTCATCAACAATCCCGAGGAAGTCACCGACCTGTGCTACGCCGCCAATCCGGCGAGCCGCGTCTACTTTGTGCCGGCGTTCACTGGCCTGGGCGCGCCGCACTGGGCGAGCGATGCCGAGGGCTGCGTCTTTGGCATGACGCGCACCACGGGCCGTGCGGAGTTCGTAAAGGCCGCCGACGAGTCGATCGCCTATCAGATCTTCGACGTGATCGATGCGATGGTCGAGGATTCGGGCGCGGCACTGGCCGAGCTTCGTGTTGACGGCGGTCCCACGCGCGACGCGTACCTGATGCAGTTTGAGAGCGACCTGGTCGGCTCGCCCATCCGCATTGCGAGCAACGACGAGATGAGCGGCCTGGGTGCGGCTTGGGCCTGCGGCATTGCGCTGGGCATGTACACGCGCGATGTCGTTGACGTCTACGGCGCCCGCGGCATCGTGGAGCCTGCCATGCCTGCCGACGAGCGAGCCAAAAAGATCGCCGGCTGGCGCCATGCTGTCGACGCCACAATTGCATACACTGCCTAGGCGTCTGCGCGGCGCCCAAGGATTTTTCTGGGACGGGGATAAAAAACTCATTGATCCCCGTCCTAGGCAGCTCATTTGGGGCGGGGCTTTTTTGACTGGTATGATTGGTGCGACCATTCGAACCAGCTAAAAGAGCCCCGTCCCAATTTAACTACCGAGAGGAACTGCCATGGAGCGTATCGCGAGTTTTTCCGTTGACCATCTGCTGCTCGAGCCCGGCGTGTATGTGAGCCGCATCGACCGCGATCCGGCGACCGGCGCCGCCGTCACCACCTTTGACCTGCGCCTGACCACGCCCAATAAGGAGCCGGTCATGAACACGGCCGAGTGCCACACCATCGAGCACCTGGGTGCCACGTTCCTTCGCAATCATGCCGAGTGGTCGAGCCGCATTGTCTACTTTGGTCCCATGGGCTGCCGCACGGGCTTTTACCTGGTTGTTTTTGGTGAGCTGACGAGCGAGGAAATCTTGCCGCTCGTGCGCGAGCTGTTCGAGTTTGTCGCGGGCTTTGAGGGCGATGTTCCCGGTGCCGCTCCCGAGGAGTGCGGTAACTACCTGGACCAGAACCTCCCCATGGCCAACTGGCTTGCGCGTCGTTATCTCGACCGCGACCTGGCCGATATCGACGAGAAGCACCTGCACTATCAGCAGGCATAGGGCCGCCCTCTGCCTCCAAACCGTTCACACGGAGATATCGACCGTTTAACTGTTTAGAAGTGTTTATTCGAGGTCATTAGCACTAGCTCGCTTAAACTAGTCCTCAGAGTGATATTCAGGCAAGGCTCCTGAAGCAGCATCTGTCGACATTGATTGTCGGATTCTGCTTCGGGAGCCTTGTTCTGTTTAGGGGGGGGGACACATGGAAATTGTTAAACGAATTAATACCAGCGCTGTCCTCTGCGTCGATGGAAATGGCAGACAGTTGGTTGCATTCGGCCGTGGTCTGGGGTTTAAGAATGTCGGAGACGAGGTCCCTCTTTCGGAGATTCAACGAACGTTTTATAACGTTAGCTCTCGCTACATCGCTCTCGTTGACGAGGTCCCCGACGAGCTTCTCGAGCTTACCTCGGATGTTATTGATATGTCGACAGGTTTGCTGTCTTATGAGGTGAGCCCTAATTTGCCGTTTATCCTTGCGGACCATATCGCGTATGCGGTTAAGCGCAAAGAGCAAAATATCGTTGTCCGCATGCCTTTATCGTTTGATGTCCGCCAACAATATCCCGTCGAATTTAGAATCGGCGAGTATGCACTTAAGATAATCAGGAAACGTCTTAACGTTAGGCTTCCAGCTCATGAGGCAGTTGGAATTGCCATGGCGTTTATCAATAACATGGCCGATTCGGACTCATGCGAAGTAGTTAAAGAGTTTAGCGCGGATATCTACGATCGTGTTCTGGAGGAGTCAACCGTTGCTGTTGAAAATCGGCTTGGCATTCAAGTTGATCGGGAAGGTTTCGATTACGCAAGGTTCGCAACCCATCTTCAGTACTTATTCAATAGGTTGAACTCTGGCGAAAGCATCGTGAGCGACAACCGCAAGATGTACCTCTCGCTCAAAAAAGAATATCCGGTGGCATCAATGTGCGCCGATGATATTGCTTCTGTTCTCAGCCGACTGACGGGGCGGGAACTTATAGACGAAGAAAGACTCTACCTCATGATGCACATCAATCGAATTGCATCGAAAACAAGGTAATTAGTTGGCAAAGGCGCGCGCTTTGCTGATGGTTACATATAAAACTCAACATGGGAGAAATGGTATTTATGGCAGATACAACCAAGCTCGCTGCCGAGATTCTCGAGATGGTGGGCGGCGCAGACAACGTTACATTTGTAGCTCACTGCATGACTCGTTTAAGGTTCAACCTTAAGGACGAAAGCATCGTAGACGATGCAAAAGTCAAGGCGATTGATGGCGTGATCGACATTCGCCATTCCGCGGGGCAATATCAGGTGATTGTGGGACCTAAGGTCGATAAGGTCTATGAAGTCGTTGCCAAGGAAACCGGGATTGATGCCGGAGATTCCGAGGCAAGCGAAGGAGAGACTAAGGGCTTTCTGGGAAAGCTAATGAAGCTCATCAGCGGCATCATGATGCCCGTTCTTCCTGCCTTGATCGCATGCGGAATGATAAACGCCGTCCTTAGTATTCTGACGACGGCGGGTGCTGTTTCCGCCGAGAGCGGAATATACACTCTGCTGTACGGCATGGGAAATGCCTGCATGTATTTTCTGCCCGTTCTTGTCGGATCATCTGCTGCTCAGTTCTTTGGAACCGATCGATATATCGGTGCGGTACTCGGTGCAATCCTGATTTATCCGACTTTCGTTGCTGCGGCCGGAGCGGGCGATGCGCTGGATTTGCTCGGCATGAAGTTCACAATGGTGAGCTATTCCTCCACGGTGTTTCCTGCTATCGTGGCGGCTTGGTTCGCATCCGTTCTTAATAAGTGGCTGCGGGCGGTTCTTCCCGATGTTGTGGCATTTGCGCTCGTCCCGTTCCTGACGGTTGCTGTTGCCGCCCCCGTCTCGCTCCTTGTGATCGGCCCCGTTATTCAGCAGGCGAGCTCTTTGCTTGCGACTGCAGTGCTGGCGGTCTATCAGTTCAGCCCCGTCCTTTGCGGCGTTATTCTCGGGCCGATATTCGGTCTCGTTATGATCCCCCTTGGACTCCATTGGGCCCTGATCGTGCTTTCCATCAACAATATTATGACCGTCGGCTCCGATCCTATCCTTGGACTTCTCTGCTGCAGCATGGGTGTTGTCGGCGCTTGTTTGGCGTTTGCCCTCCGCTCGAAGGACCCGAGTGAAAAGAGTCTTGGGTTCAGCTGTGCCATTACGGGCTTTTTCGGGATTACGGAACCGGCGCTGTACGGCATCATCTTGGAGCACAAGAAGATCATTATCGCTTCCATGGTCGCCGGAGCAATCAGTGCTGTTATCCCGGCGATTTTCAACACCTGTACGTTCGTTATGACGTCGAGCGGCATTTTTAGCTTCCCCGGTTATATGGATCCTTCTGGTGATATGAGCAGCCTCATCGGCGCAATTCTTTGCAATGTCGTCGGTTTAATTCTTAACTTCGTTCTCGTTTACATCCTGTATCGCCCTGATGAAGAGGCAGTAGTGGAGTAGACAATTATTTGGGATGTAAGCTGCCGAAAACCCCGCGGCAGATTGCATGTGGTGGGCTTGCCGTTGATTCACGCGAGCCCACCCTCATTTTTGGAGTGACTAGCTATGACAATTACAGCCGATATGACGTTTGGCGAAATCGCGCTCCTTCCTGAGTTCGCTGGCTTTGGCGAGCACCTTATGCTTTGCCGGCCTTCAACTTGGGAGCGCATGTGGAATAAACCCATCGTGTCTCATATGAATTCTGATGCTAATCCATATGAAACTACTCGCGTTTTGCGTGGATTGAATCGGATTGTCGAGCTCGTGGATGACGGGAGGCAAGTTGCCTACGATATATGGGATGAAGCCGACTGCATCCGTGATCCGACTCGACGCAACACGAAACTGTTCTTCTTTCCCGGGAGACCCGGGGCTCCCTTTATCATTGCGGTTTCGGGCGGAGGTTATCAGAGCGTTTGTCATCAAATGGAAGGCTTTCCCGTTGCCCCCGAGCTCAACGATGCGGGCTATAACGTGTTCGTGCTGTCATACAGGGTGAGGGTCGAGCCTTTGATGCCGCGTCCAATCGACGATTTAAATCGAGCTGTCCGTTTTGTCTTCGAGAATTCAGCGAAATTTAATGTCGCAAAAAGTTATGCAGTTATCGGCTTTTCTGCTGGTGCGCATTTAACTGCCGAGTGGGGGACGGACAACAAGGGATTTGCGTCCTACGGATGCGAGGCACCCAAAGCCTTGGTCCTGTGTTATGCACCGATTGATCTTCGTGGCTTTGAGAACGCATCAGACAATAGATTTCTTGATTCGGTGTGCGGCGGGGCTGGTCGCGACTCGCTCGATGATTTCTGTATTAATCAGCATGTGTGGGAGCAGTATCCTCCGACATATCTTTGGCAATGCGCTGACGATGATATTGTATCGCCCGACAATTATGAAAAGATGGTCGATGCTCTGGATGCAGCTGGAGTACACCATGAGGGAGTCATGTATTCAGAAGGGGGGCATGCATTGATGAAGCCCCATGCGCCGGAGACCGACTACTGGTGTATGAGCGTTATTGAGTTTCTTAAAGATTATCTCGACTAGGAAGCTGCATGTCGCTTTTTGAGCGGGTGATTTCGTCATGCAATGTTTTCGGTATTGATCGTGGTCGTGGATGAATGATGTTCTAGAATGTTCATACTGTCACATAAACGAACAGGAGCGAACATGCATATCTACTCTGTATCAGATCCCGAGTTCAAATCCTATGGTCGCGTGTGGGACGACGTGCCGTCCAACCTGACCGCCCCGCTTGTCGAGGCGCTTGCGGCTACTCCCATTCCCGAGGGCACCAAGTACGTGGCCTCCGCACCCGAGCTCGAGCAGGTTGAGGGTGTCGACACGCTCGGCCTGCTCATGTACGGCGGCCGTCCGTTCCAGCCGGGCTGGTGCAACGGCCACAACACGCGCCTCAACTGTCTGGAGTATCACCGTGCCAGTGAGTTTAATTTGGGTGCGCGCGACTTTATTCTGCTGCTGGCCAAGCGCGAGCAAATTGTCGACGGCAAGCTCGACACCGCTCAGGTCAAGGCCTTTCGCGTGCCCGCCGGCACGCTCGTCGAGGTTTACGCCACCACGCTTCACTACACGCCCTGCATGGTCGACGACGGCGGCTTTCAGGTGATGGTGGCGCTGCCGGCGGGCACCAACGGCCCGCGCCCCGAGGCTGCAGCCGACATGCCTGCCGCCGGTGACAGCTACTGCTACTGGAAGGCCGACAAGTGGGTCCTCTGCCACGCCGACAGCCCCAAGGCGGCCGAGGGCGGTTACGTGGGCCTCATCGGCAAAAACCTCGACATCACCTGCGACTAGGGGCTTTTGTTTTAATCTGTAACACCTGGCGGGCTAAATCGTCTCTACCTGTTACAGATCAAGACAAACCGCCCCAAACCACCACAAAGGTGCCTGTCCCCTTTGTGGTGGTTTGGGGCGGCGGTATCAGAAAGTGTCAGGCAGGGGCGGCTGCCGGACGCCCGCGCGCGAAAAGAAGTGTCGACCTGCGTTGCTGTCGTTGAGCGGCGCGCTGTTTGCGGGGATACTGAAGCTACGACAAACAGCGTGTGAAAGGATTGATGCATGGCTTTCCGTAAAGACTTCCTGTGGGGCGGCGCGACGGCTGCCAACCAGTGCGAGGGCGCTTACGACGTGGATGGCCGCGGCCTGGCCAACGTGGACGTGGCACCGCACGGCCCCGAGCGCTATGCGGTGGTCTCCGGCCAGCGCAAGATGCTCGACTTCGAGGACGGCTATTACTACCCCGCGCAGACCGGCATCGATTTCTATCACCACTACAAGGAGGACATCGCCCTCTTTGCCGAGATGGGCTTTAAGACCTTCCGCATGAGCCTGGCTTGGACCCGCATCTTCCCCAACGGTGACGAGACCGAGCCCAACGAGGCCGGCCTGGCTTTCTACGAGGATGTGTTCCGCGAGTGTCAGGCGCACGGCATCGAGCCGCTCGTGACCATCACGCACTTCGACTGCCCGATCCACCTCATCAAGGAGTACGGCGGCTGGCGCAACCGCAAGCTCATCGACTTCTACAAGAACCTCGCGACCACGATCTTTACCCGCTACAAGGGTCTGGTGAAGTACTGGCTCACCTTCAACGAGATCAATATGATCTTGCACCTGCCGTTTATGGGTGCCGGTCTGGTCTTTGAGGAGGGCGAGAACAAGGAGGCCGTCGAGTACCTGGCCGCCCACAACGAGCTCGTCGCCAGCGCTTGGGCAACCAAGATCGCTCACGAGATCGACCCTGAGGTCAAGATCGGTTGCATGCTTGCCGCAGGTAGCTACTACCCCTACAGCTGCCGTCCGGGCGATGTGCGCCAAGCGCAGATTGACAACCAGAGCAACTATTTCTTCGTCGACGTTCAGAGCCGCGGCTACTACCCGGCCTATGCCGTCAAGAAGCTCGAGCGTTTGGGCATCGATGTGGGCATGACGGATGAGGACCGCGAGATCCTGGCCGCCAACACCGTCGACTTCATCAGCTTTAGCTATTACAGCACCCGTTGCTCCGCCGGTGCCGATAACCCCGACGTCGAGCGCACCCAGGGCAACGCCTTCGCCGGCGCCAAGAACCCCTACCTGCAGGAGAGCCAGTGGGGCTGGGCCATCGATCCGCTGGGCTTCCGCATCACCCTCAACGACCTGTACGACCGTTATCAGAAGCCGCTGTTTGTGGTCGAGAACGGTCTGGGCGCCAAGGACGTTGTCGAGGAGGATGGCTCCATCAACGACGACTACCGTATCGACTACCTGCGCCAGCATATCGCCGCGATGCGCGATGCGGTGACCGAGGACGGCGTTGACCTGCTGGGCTACACCACCTGGGGCCCGATCGACCTGGTGTCTGCCGGCACGGGCGAGATGTCCAAGCGCTACGGCTTTATCTATGTGGACCGCGACGACGCCGGCAACGGCACCCTCAAGCGTTCCAAAAAGAAGAGCTTTCACTGGTACAAGAAGGTTATCGCCACCAACGGCGAAGATTTGGCCTAGGCGTTCTCAACAGCAATAGCATCCTAACCAAGGCGCCCGGCGAGCAGCCTATGCCCGTCGGGTGCCTTGTTAAAAGAAGTAAAAACTTGCAATTGCACTACGGCGCGAGCACATCCAGCGGAACAACTTGGACGCCGCGGTCAGTGACATAGGCTTGTGAACCAAATCCAATGATTACGACTTTCGAAACTGGCGGGTTGTTTCCGGCGGCAACCATACGCTTCTCGACAGCAATAAGGCTGTCAGACGCCTCTTCGATTTGGGCGGAGCTGAGCTTGATTTCGACCGGGATCCACGTTCCACCGGGAGCCGCAATGACTGCATCGACTTCTAGATCGCGAGAATCGTGATAGTGATAGAGGCCCATTCCATTTGCCTGCGCATAAACCCACAAATCATGAAGGGCCAACGATTCAAAAAGCAGCCCAAGCGTCTTGAAATCTAGCAGCAATGTCGCCGGAGTCGCTCCGAGCGCAGCGGCCGCCAGTGACGGATCAGCGAGATGATGCTTCTTCGATTCTCTTAAGTGCACGGGAGATCTCATTGCGGGGTTCCATGCGGGAATATCGCGAACGAAACTAACCCGAGCGAGAAGGGATATATATGATGCCGCCGTTTGTCTCGATACTTCTCCACCAAGATCGGCTACGAGCGTCTTGAGTGTCGCCAAAGTGGATTCATTGCGCGCAAGCGATTCGATGACAGCTTTGACCTTTTCAGGGTCGCGGCGAGAGCCGTCGACACGAGACAAATCTTCTTCGGCGACTATGCCGATGTAACGTTTCGCCATCGCCGACGCAGCCAGCGCATCGCGACCGACCGCCGCGGGCCATCCGCCACGGACAACGTACTCGGCAATCGAGGCGGAATCCAGCGATCCGAAAGCGCCATTGAACTTTTCGCCAGAAATAATGCCCGACAGCTTAACCGCGCCGCTGGATTTCCCAAGCTCGAAAAGCGTCATGGTATCCATGCGCAATTTAGCGAACCTTCCAGCGCCACTGTGCATTGGACGTTCGTCGTCTCGCGGTGTCGCTGACCCCGTAAATATGAACTGACCAGGCTCGCCGCTGCGGTTGTCGCACTCAAACCGTGCCGCGTCCCAAAGTTTCGGAACCTCCTGCCACTCGTCAATCAGCCGCGGCACCTCGCCGGAAACGGCAAGAGCCGGGTCAGTCTCGGCACGCAAGCGATTCTCGAAGTTGCGGGACGGGTCCATGAGAAGGAGCCTGGACGCCGCACGGGTCTCGGCCGTGGTCGTCTTTCCGCACCATTTCGGTCCTTCGATGAGAACGGCGCCGAATATACCCAGCAGCTGGTCAAGCTCATTTTCGATAATTCTAGTGTAGTACTTCTTTGGCATAATTATCACCATTGTTTACCAGTACATTTAACCAAATATACAGTTACTATTTAACCAAATATCAATTCTTTGGTTAACCATATTTACGCATTTCAATTAACGAAACAGATTAAACATGTACTGTTTGAGTTGGCACTTGGGAAATCTCTCGCTGGGCAATCCGTTGCTACGGCTGAGGCCTCTTCGTCGAACCGACACCCCCGGCGAGCAACTTATGCCCGCCGGGCGCCTTGTTAAAAGAAGTGAAAGAAAGCAAAAGAAGTTAAAACTTGCAAAAGAAATTAAAGCGGGGGTGAGGGGCGTTTTTAGCTGTTTTGGGCCGCCGCGGCCAGCGGGGGCGGGTCGCGGCGGCCCAAACATCCTTGACGAGGGTGCCGGTGAAGTTACAGCAGCTCGCCGTGGCGGGCGATGTAGCGGCGCTTGGCCAGTTGGGTGAGCGCGATGTAGGCGGCGACAATGCCGATGAGCAGCGCGAAGAAGATTGGCGGCAGCGGCATGAGACCCAGCGCATCGGCGATGGGGCTTGCCGGCAGCCAAGTGACGAGCACCAGGCCCAGCACGGTGAGGAGGCACAGCGCGGGCGCGGCGTGGTCGCGCAGGCTCGGTAGGCGCGGGGAGCGCAGCATGTGGATTACGAGCGTCTGCGACCACATGGACTCGACAAACCAGCCGCTCTGGAAGATTGCGGCGAAGGTCGTCATGCCCGCGACGTTGCCCGCGGCGGCAAGCTTTGCCCAGCTCGCGCCCACGGTGGCGGGGCACACCACAAAGAAGAGCGCGGCGAAGGTCACGATGTCAAACAGCGAGCTCGCGGGGCCCAGCTCGAGCATAAAGCCCTGAATGGACGCGGCGTCCCAGGCGCGCGGACGGACGGTCCAGGCGTCGTCGACGGTGTCCCACGGCAGCGCGATGCACACGATCTCGTAGACCAGCGACAGCAGCACCAGCTGCAGAGCGCTCATGGGCAAGAACGGCAAGAACAGGCTCGCGACGGTCACGGATAGCACGTTGCCAAAGTTGGAGCTCACCGTGGTCTTGAGGTACTTGAGTAGGTTGCCGTAGGTGCGGCGGCCTTCGATGATGCCGCGCTCGAGCACGCCCAGGTCCTTCTGGAGCAAGATGATATCGGCGGATTCCTTGGCGATGTCGACGGCGGAGTCGACCGAGATGCCGCAGTCGCTCGCGCGCATGGCGGCGGCGTCGTTGATGCCGTCACCCATAAAGCCCACGGTGTGACCGAGCAGCTCGCGCATGACGCGCACCAGGCGCGCCTTCTGCAGAGGCGAGAGCTTGGCGAAGAGGTGGGTGTTCTCGGCGCGCTCGGCAAGTTCGGCGTCATCGAGCGCATCGATCTCGGAGCCGAGCAAGACGTTGCTCGCGTCGATGCCGATCTGCTCGCAGACGGTGGCGGCGACACGGTCATTGTCGCCGGTCAGGACCTTAACGGCGACGCCCTTGGCCTCGAGGGTGGCGACGGCGCCCGCGGCACTTGCTTTGGGCGGATCGAGGAAGGCCAAAAAGCCCATCAGCACCATGTCGCACTCGTCGGCGATGCCAAACTCGCCCACGCAGCGCGGGTCGGTCTTCTGCGCCACAGCAATCACGCGCAGGCCCTCGGCGTTGAGCCCGGCTACCTGCTTTCGAATCTGGGTGAGCTTATCTTCGGTGAGCGGCTGGGCGGCACCATCGACCTCGACAAAGGAGCAGATCTCGAGCATTTCCTCGGCAGCTCCCTTGGTGACCATCTGGGTTTTGCCTTGGGCATCGGCGACAACTACGCTCAGGCGACGGCGCGAGAAATCGAAGGGCACCTCGTCGACCTTGGTATAGCGGTCGCGCAGGCTCTGGCCCAGCATGGAATCGGGTGCTGCGGCCGAGGGCGTCACATCGGCGCGGTCGATGACGGCCAGGTCGATAAGGTTCTTGAGGCCGGTCTGGAAGAAGCTGTTCAAAAACGCATGGCGCAGCACGCGTGCGTCTTCGTTGCCGTCGGTGTTGAGGTAGCGCTCGAGCACGATGCGGTCTTCGGTGAGGGTGCCGGTCTTGTCGCAGCACAGGACGTCCATCGCGCCCAGGTTTTGGATTGCTGGCAGCTCCTTGACGATAACCTGGCGACGGGCGAGGTCCTTGGCGCCCTGCGACAGGCTCGTGGTCACGATGACGGGAAGCATCTGCGGCGTGATGCCCACGGCCACGCTCGTGGCGAACAACAGCGCATCGATGACGTTGCCCTTGGTGGCGGCGTTGATGGCAAAGACGGCCGGCGCCATAACGAGCATGAGGCGTACGAGCAACATGGAGACGCTCGAGACGCCGCGGTCAAACGCGCTCTTCTCGCCGCGCCCGTTGAGCATCTTGGCGATGCCGCCCAGGTAAGTGTCCGAGCCGGTGGCTACGACAAGTGCCATAGCGGTGCCGTTTTGCACGGAGGTGCCGGTAAAGACGATGTTTTTGCAGGCAGAGAGCGGCAGTGCGGAGTCGTCGGCGCCCTCGACGACGGTGATGGCAGCGGTCTTCTCGACAGCCTCACTCTCGCCGGTGAGTGCGGACTCGATCACAAACAGGTCGCGCGCGGTGATGATGCGGGCATCGGCCGGCACCATGTCGCCGGCAGAGAGGCGGATCACATCACCGGGGACGAGCTCGTCGAAGGGGATCTCGACGCGCTCACCGTCGCGCAGAGCGGTGCAAGTGTTGGAGACCAGGTCCTTGAGGGCCTCGGTCGCATTGCCGCTGCGGGCTTCTTGGATAAACTTCATACCGCCCGATACCAGCAACATGATGCCGATGACGATGACCGTGGAGGGGTCGCGCTGCGGTTCGGGCACGGCGAGCACGTCGATGTAGAGCGAGACCAGCGCGAGAGCGGCGAGGATGCCGGCGAAGGGGTCGACAAAGGCGTCGGCGATACGGCGGGCGAGTGTCTTGGTCGGCGCCTCGATGGTGTTGGGGCCGGAGGCGTCCAGGCGCTCGGTTGCCTGCTCGGCGGTGAGGCCGTCGGCTGTGGCGTCGAGCAGCACGAGGGCATCCTCGGCGCTATGGGTGGCGGCGAATATGGTGTTCTTGGACATGCCGGTATGAGCGGCGGGGCGCGCCGTGCGGCGGCGCTTGGAGATGGCTTCGAGTACCGTGGCGGTTTTGAGCATCAGCATAGGGTCCTCCTTGTTGAAGGGAGTTAGCGTACGTGTCGTATGTGCTTCAAAAAACCTAGATGTCGCTCACGTCATGCTTTCGAACCACCACAAAGGGACAGGCACCTTTGTGGTGGTTTTGACGATCGGCTGTTGGCGCTTATGCGTGCGCGGAATCCTCGCGGCGTGCCGAGGGCGACATGCAGGTTTTTCGACTATGACTGCCTTCCATGGCACACCTCCTTAAGGCCGGGCGCGGCGCGCTTTGGGTATCTCGTACCCGTTACAATCCGCCCGTATTCTTGATGAGGGGGTTTGCCGTGTCAACCCCAATGTTTGGAAAACCATTGCCCCTGACAAAGCCTTTACAGAATGCCGAGGCCCCAAAGCGCGCCCGCAACGCGCCCTGCCTGCGCTAAACTGGAAGGCACGTACGCGATTACGAGAGGAGCCCGCATGGAGGCTTACAAGCAAGAGTTCATCAAGTTCATGGTTGAGTCCGACGTTCTTAAATTCGGCAGCTTTACGCTCAAGAGCGGCCGTCAGTCTCCGTTCTTTATGAACGCCGGCGCTTATGTGACGGGCTACCAGCTCAAGAAGCTGGGCGAGTATTACGCCCAGGCCATCCACGATAACTTTGGCGACGACTTTGACGTGCTGTTTGGGCCGGCCTACAAGGGCATTCCCCTGGCCGTCGTGACCGCCATTGCCTACCACGAGCTGTACGGCAAGGAGGTCAAGTACTGCTGCGACCGCAAGGAGGCCAAGGACCACGGCGCCGACAAGGGCAACCTGCTGGGCTATGAGCCCCAGGACGGCGACCGCGTGGTCATGGTCGAGGACGTCACCACCAGCGGCAAGTCCATCGACGAGACCTATCCCAAGGTCAAGGCTGCTGCCGATGTCGAGATCAAGGGCCTCATCGTATCCCTCAATCGCATGGAGGTCGGCAAGGGCGGCGTGACCACCGCGCAGAAGGAGATCGAGGCCAAGTACGGTTTTCCCGTCGCGAGCATCGTTTCCATGGCCGAGGTCGTCGAGACCCTCTACAACCACGAGATCGACGGTAAGGTCGTCATCGATGACGAGCTCAAGGCCGCCATCGACGCCTACTACGAGCAGTACGGAGCCAAGTAGGTAGTTACGCGGTTTTACCAAACCGCGTAACGGCTCGACGCTGCGCGGGCCGCATTTGGACAATCTGACGTTCAACTTCAAGGGCGCGAC
>NZ_QROG01000060.1:0-667 GCF_003474585.1 Collinsella sp. AF39-11AT
CGGTCGGCGCCGTTGCGACACGTTCCCCCAAACAGCCTGGACCCGCGAAAAAGCACCATGGGCTCGAGCTTCTAGACGCGAGCGTGGGATACGGAAGCACGACGATACTTTCAATCGGGTCGCTTTTCCTGAGCCCGGGAACGGCGGCGGGCCTCGTTGCTCCCAACGGCTCGGGGAAAACCACCCTTCTTGAAGCGCTGTCGGGCCAATTTCCCACCCGCATCCGCTCGGGAAGCCTGGCGGCAGACGGAATCTGCCAACGTCGATCAGCCGAATTTGCAGAACTCGTCTACCTGAGCTCTTCGGGCGGCGCGGATCTCTATCCCACGCTATCGGCCATCGAGCACCTTGCTTTCGTTAGGGAGGCGTGGAAATCGGCCGCCGACATCGACTCGCTCTGCGACTCCCTCGGAATCTCCCCATATCTCGACAAGCCGACACGTAAACTCTCGACAGGAATGAAGCAGCAGGTAAAGCTTGCCATGGCGATAGCGACCGATTGCCCGTACCTCATCCTCGATGAACCGCTGAACGGCCTCGATCCGGGAAAACGGAAAACCTCCTGCGACGCGATGCGCAGCGAAGTGGCGCGGGGACGCAGCGTGCTCATTTCAAGCCATCTGCTCGACGACCTGGCAGACCTCACCAACTCGTTCTACTTCATCGA
>NZ_QROG01000061.1:0-621 GCF_003474585.1 Collinsella sp. AF39-11AT
CTGCCTTGCTTCCAAGCTGCAACGGAGCCGAGTCGCCCGAGATGTTTACGCTCAAAAGGTGCGCATCCGGCAGCTTCGCGGTCATGCTCCAGAACGGGAGCGTGATGATGCCGGGGGTCATCTCGCCCACGCCGAGCTCCAGCAACAGCACGCGGCCACTGCTGCGCTCGCGCACAAAGCGTTCGTATCGTTCGAGGCTCTCGCGCCATGCTCCGCCTTGCAGAAACGTGTCGTCGCGCACCCACGGCACAAGCTGCCAGCCGCAATGCGGGCATCGGGGGATATCCTCGCTGAGGACCTCGAACCCCGCCATGCCCGCGAGCATGCGTTCGACGTAGGGGCTCGCGTCGAAGAGCTCGTCACAGCATGGCTGCTTGCACTGAAGGTGCGCGAAGCTTCCCTGATAGTTACAGGTTCTCTCGTCGGGAAACGTCTTCTCGGCCTGGGTGTCCACATTGGTGCTCAGGATGAAGTAGTCCTTATGGCCGATGAGGGACCGTAGGTCGAGATAGGGCTGCGAGGCCAGCTCGCGCAGCATGAAGTCGATGTATCGCGCATAGTATGCCCACTGCTGCTCGAGGCTGGGGTAGAGGTGGTAGAAGCCGTCGAAAAGGCTCTTGA
>NZ_QROG01000062.1:0-324 GCF_003474585.1 Collinsella sp. AF39-11AT
GCGACATGAGCAGCGCGCAGTCCGCCGCCGTCAGCCGGTCGAACCTGACGCCGGCGCCCTTGGGCAGCAGCTTCCTGATCTCCACGTGGTTCTTCTCGCACGCGCCCTTCTGCTGGCTCTGCCGGGGGTCGCAGTAGAAGAGCCTGGTCTCGCCGTCCCGCTCGCCGATCAGCGCCGCGATGGCGCCCTCGTCGGCGAACTCGCTCCCGTTGTCGGTGAGCACGGCGCCGAAGGCGCGCCTCGCGCCGTCCTCGCCGAGGACCCCGCGCAGGGAGGAGAGCGCCGCCAGGACCGAGGCGCACGTGCCGTCCGGCAGCGGCAGGG
>NZ_QROG01000062.1:334-560 GCF_003474585.1 Collinsella sp. AF39-11AT
AGGCGCACGTGCCGTCCGGCAGCGGCAGGGCCAGCTGGAAGCGGCTCGGGCGGTGCAGGAGCGTGAGGAGCCTGGCGGAGTCGCCCCTGGAGCCCTCGACGGTGTCCATCTCCCAGGCCGCGGCGCAGGCGTCCTCTCCGAGCGCGAGGAACGACGCGTGCGACCTGCGCGACGAGTGGGACGTCGCCCTCCCCGGGGCCCGGCGCGACCTCGGCCTGTAGCCGAC